>DATMBW010000590.1:0-8198 GCA_035559095.1 Ramlibacter sp. | reverse complement strand
TCGCGCATGAAGCGGCCGCGGTTCTCGATCGAGCCGCCGTATTCGTCGGTGCGCTGGTTGGTGAAGCGCGAGTTGAAGTTGGCCAGCAGGTAGCCCATGAAACTGGTCACTTCGGTGCCGTCGAAGCCGGCCTTCACCGCGCGCCGCGCCGCCTCGGCGTGCTGCTGGACGATGGCGCGGATCTGCTCCTTGTTCACTTCGCGCGGCGGGCGGAAATGCGGCAGTGTCTGCGGCACCACCGACGGCTGGATGCAATAGCCCAGGTCGATGCCGCCGTAGCGCCCGGCGTGCAGGATCTGCTGGATCGCCACGCCGCCGTTGTCGTGGATGTAGCCGGCGATGGTTTCGAACTGCGGCAGGAACTTGTCGTCGAACAGGGCGACCTGGCGGAAGTAGGACTTGCCCTCGCCGAGCGGATCGGGATAGGCGCCCTGGTTGGTGATAATGCCGCAGCCGGTGCCGGCGATGACGCGGGTGCGCGCCAGTTCGCGCGGCGTGATGTAGCCGTCGCGCGTGTTGTAGTTGGACACGCAGCAGGCCCCGTACTTGACCAGGTTCTTGGTCTTGAACTTGCCGATCTGGCCGGGTTGGAACAGGTGTTTGAGCTTGAGCTCGCCGGGGCGGGGGGACATGGGTAAGGCTCCTGATTGAAAATTCGGGGTGAATGGTGGGATGGGTGGATCAACGCTGCGGCGGCGGGGAGCCAGGCTCCACGCTCGTCGCCGCGGTTGCCGCCTTGCGCGCCGCGAATGCGGCCAGCGCGGCTTCGATCTCGGCCCGGTTCTCGGGCGTGACTTCGGCGCCGCACTCGTAACAGGTGTTGGTCATGCGGTCGAACCAGCGGCAGCCGCATTGATCGCAGGCCAGTTCCGGCGCGCCGCTGGGGTTGCTGAAGATCATCGGCACGCTCCCAGGAAGGCCAGGCCCAGCGAATCGAGGAAATCCTCGTAGCCGGCGTCCTGCAGCTGGAACTTGGTTTTCATGACGAAGAACATGATGGCGCCCTTGCGGATCTGGCGCTTGATGATCGACAGGGTCTCGCCTTGCAGGGCTTCGCGCATCGCGGCCAGCCCGGCCTCGTCGGCGACGAACAACAGGTCCACGCGCGCGTCCTGGAAACCCGAGTACTGCCTGACGTTGGCGCGCATGCCGTTCGCCTCCATCGCCCAGGTCAGCATCTCGCCTTCGCCGCCTGCGTTCATGACGCCGGCCACGTGTTTGCCGGGGTGGATGCCCGAACCCGCGCGCGGCACGAAGCCCACGGCCGAGCCGGCCGACAGTTCCGAGAACAGCGGCGCATGGCGATCGAGCATCGCCTGCCACTCGGTGACTTCGCCGAAGGCGCTGGTTTCAATCATGGTCATCTGGCTTCTTGCAATGGCGCCAACGGGGAATCCGTGATTATCCCTCAGAGCGCGGCGCTCGGCGCCGCGGCCGGGGAAGACCCACCGGCATGGATCAGACGGTCGTGTGCTGCGCCCGCGGCAGGTAATGCAGCACGCGTCTTTCCAGCCACACGACGAAGCCGTAGGCGACGATACCCACCAACGTCAGCATGACAATCGAGACGAAGACGGCGGCGGTGTTGCCCTGTCCCTCGCCGCTGACAAGCAGGAACCCCAGGCCGAGATTGCCGCCGACCAGTTCGCCCACGGTGACGCCAATCACCGCCAGCGTCGAGCCGATTCGCAATCCCGAGAACAACGCCGGCATGGCGGACGGAAACTCCACCAGGCGGAAGATCGAAAAGCGACCGCCATTGAGCGTGCGCACCAGGTTGATCATGTCTGGGTCGACGGTGCGGATCGCGGACAGCACGTTGATCATGATCGGGAAGAATACGATCAGGATCGCCACCAGGATCTTGGGATACACGGTGTAACCCAGCCACATCACGAACAGCGGCGCGAACGCCACCTTGGGCGCGATCTGCAACGCCAGGATGTAAGGAGAAAGAATGGTCTCGGCGTTGGGCGACAAGCCCAGCGCCACCCCCACGGCGACGCCCAGCAGCGAGCCAAGCACGAAGCCCGCGATCACCTCCAGCGCGGTGATGCCGGTATGGCGCATCAGCCCGCCGTTGGTCCACAGGTTGGCGGCCTCCTCGAGCACGCGAGAGAGCTTCGGCAGCACGAATTCGGGCACGCCCAGCGCGCCGGGCACCCATTCCCAGGCGGCCATGACGATCACCAGCAGCACCAGGCTGCCGGCCGCCGCGCGGTGGGCTGGTTTCATGGATGTGGCAATGTCGCGGTCGGACTGAAGGGTTCAGTGCGCGACGCCAACGAACTGGTTCGTGAACAGCTCAGCCACCGGTACGGCCCTGGGCACGATGCCTTCGCCGACGTAGAACTTCTGCACCGTCGCAAGCCGCGTGGCGTCAATGTGGCCGAGCACCTTCTGGTTGGCGTAGACGCCATCGCGGTACAGCTTGAACACGCGCTCGAGCGAAGCTTCCTTGCCCTGGAACGACGGCACCGCCTTGACGTAAACGGCGACCGCCGCCTTCGGATCACGGATGATGTCCTGCATGCCGCGCAAGGTCGCGCGCACCAGGCGCTTGATGAGATCCGGCTTGTTCCTGATCGCGTCGTCGGAAGCCAGGATCGCTTGCGCCATGCTCGGGAAGGCATCGCCACCCGGCAGAATGCGCACCTTGGCGCCGGCGTCCTCGGCGCTGACGATCCAGTCCGGCACCGCCGCCATCGCTTCGGATTTCTTCGCCGCGAACAGCTGCCACACGCCCGTGGGGCCGGCTGCCTGCGCGGAGACGTCGTCCTTGCCGAGTTTGGCCTGCTTGAGCGTGCCCAGCAGCGCGTAGTAGGTGGTGTCGGTGTAGGCCATCACGCTGAGGGTCTTGCCCTTGAGGTCGGCCACTTTCCTGATCGGGCCGTCGTCGTGCACCGCCAGCTGCATCAGCGAGCCCGCGCCCAGCACGGCCACCGCCTTCACCGGGATGCCGTTGGCGCGCACGATGATCGGCGTGTCGCCGATCGCGCCGCCGATGATGGCGTTGCCCGCGCCGATCTGCTTGGCCACGTCCACCCCGCCCTTGCCGGCCACGAAAGTGACCTTGATGTTCTCGTCGGCGTAATAGCCGTTCTGCTGCGCGATCATCCACGGCGCGAACGCCGGCAGCACCGGCGGCGCCGGCAGCAGGTAGGTCACCTCCTCCGGGGCCGCGTGGGCCAGCACGGTCGCGGCGGCCAGCATGAGGCCGACCAGGTGTCGCGCCATGGGTTTCAGTATCGACATGAGTGTCTCCTTGTGAGTGCGGTGAGTTCAATGCAGCTCGACGGCCTGTTGCCGGACTTTCAGCAGCTCCATCAGGCGCGCCACCAGCGGCCCGATGCCCGACAGGGTGCGGCGCCGCAGCGGGTCGTTGCGGTGCGGGAGATCGACCACGATCTCCTCGATGACCGTCCCGGGCCGCTGGCTCAGGACCAGCAGGCGATCGGACAGCACCACGGCCTCGATCAGGTCGTGGGTGATGAAGACCGCCGTCTTCTTCTGTTCGGCCACCATTTGCGCGAGGTCTTGCTGGAGCACCATCTTGGTCTGCGCATCCAGGGCCGAGAACGGTTCGTCCATCAGCAGCACCTGGGGCTCCATCGCCAGGGTGCGCGCCAGCGCCGCGCGCTGGCGCATCCCGCCGGACAGCTGGTACGGGTAATGCTGCGCAAAACCATTGAGGTGGCAGCGCTCGAGCCAGGTTTCGGCGCGGCCGCGGCGTTCGGCGGCGCGCACCCCATCGATCTCCATTCCAAGCTCGACATTGGCGCGGATGGTGCGCCAGGGCATCAGCAGGTCTTTCTGCAGCATGAAGGCGACGCGGCGCATCGGCCGCGTCACCCGCTCGCCCCCCACGTAGACCTCGCCTTCGGTAGGCAGGTACAGCCCCGAGCCCATGTTCAGCAGCGTGCTCTTGCCGCACCCGGAGGGGCCGATCACCGACACCACCTCGCCGCTTTCGACCTGGATGTTCAGGTCCCGCACCGCCACCACGGGCTGCGCGCCGGCCCGCGCGGGGAAGCGTTTCAGCACGTTCTTGAATTCGATTTCCAACATGGCAATCGATGGTGCGATCAGGGCTTCACGACGCCTCGTGCGCCAGCAGCGCGCGCAGCACGCGCTCGGCGCTCAAGGGCAGCTGATGCACACGCACGCCGGTGGCGTCGGTCACCGCGTTGGCGATGGCCGCCGCCACGGCATTGATGCCGATCTCGCCGACGCTCTTGGCCCCGAACGGGCCGGTCGGCTCGACCGATTCGATCAGGTAGGCGTGAAGTTCCTCAGGCAGCTCGGCGAAGGTTGGGATCTTGTAATCCATCAGGCTCGGGTTGGCCAGCCGCGGCCCATCCCAGACCATCTCCTCGGTCAGGGCGTAGCCCATGCCCTGCACGAACGCGCCTTCGACCTGGCCCTTGGCCATGCGTGGGTTGATCGCCCGGCCGACGTCGCAGGCCGACCAGGCGCGCAACACCCGCACCCGCCCGCATGCGTCGTCGACCTCGACCTCGACGATCAGCGCCTTGAAGCTGAAGATGCCGATCTGCGCGAACGGCAGCCCGAGCACCGCGACCCGTTTGGGATCGAACGTCTTCTGGTCGAACACCCAGCTGTGGGTGCCGATGATCGGCCCGCCGGCGGCCCAATGGGCGCGGCCGGAGATATCGGAAAAACCGAGCGAACGTTGCGCAACGCCTTTGACCGCCACGCGGCCGCCGGGCAAGAGTTCGAGGTCGTCGGGCGAGCATTCGAGCATTTCGCCGGCGTGCTGTTTCAGTTTCTTCTCGACCTCGGCTGCCGCGCCGACCACGGAACGCCCGGTCACGTAGGTCACCCTGCTGGCGGTGGTGCCCCAGTTATAGGGAGAACCGTCGGTGTCGGGACTGGCGATCGCGACGCGCTCCAGTGGCAGCTTGAGCGCGTCAGCGCAGATCTGCGCCAGCACGGTGTTGGAGCCCTGGCCGATGTCGACGGCGCCCGTATTGAGCAGCACGGTGCCGTCTTCGAGCAGGCGCACGATGGCGCCGGTGGCAAGCAGGCCGCTGATGTGCGCCGACAGCGCGACTCCCATGCCGCGGCGGCGGCTGTCGCCATCGGCGGCGGCCTTGGGCGGGACCGCCGCCGCTCGGGCGGCCCAGCCTGACTCGCGTTCGACCGTGTCGAGGCATTGCGCCAGCCCGTTGGAGTGGATCGGCTGGCCGCCGAACCACGGGTCGCCCCCGGCCAGCATGTTCTTGCGCCGCAGCGCGACCGGATCGATGCCGAGCCGGGCGGCGATTTCATCGAGTTGGGTTTCCGCGGCGAAAGTGACCTGCGGCACGCCGAAGCCGCGGAACGCACCGAAGCGCATCTTGTTGGTGTAGGCCACGCGGCCATGCGCGTACACATGCGGGATGCGGTAAGGGCCGCCCTGCATCAGCAGCGCGTACCCGAGCACGCCGGGGCTGTCGTCGCCATAGGCGCCGCCATCGAGCAGCAGTTCGGCCTCGCGGGCCACCAATGTGCCGTCGCGGCGCACGCCGGTCTTCATGCGAATGCGGAACGGGTGGCGGGCGCGCACGGTTTCGAAATCCTCCTCGCGGCTGAGGATCAGCCTGACCGTGCGCCGTGCCTTGAGCGCGAGCAGCACCAGCGCCGGCTGCACATGCGCCTCCATCTTGTTGCCGAATCCCGCGCCGATGCGCGGCGTCAGGCAGCGCAGCCGCGTCATGGGCAGGCCCAGCGCTTCGCAGACGCTGGCCTGCACACGGAACACCGACTGGTTGGCCGACCACAGCGTGACCCGGCCGGCGGCGTCGACTTCGGCCAGTGCGCCGCAGGGTTCGATCGACAGGTGCGCCTGCGCCTGGGTCTGGTATTCGCCCTCGACGACCAGGTCGCATTGGCTCCAGGCGGTGTCGATGTCGCCCTGCCGGTAGGAGGTGCGCGAACACAGGTTGCCCTCGGTGCCGGCGTCGAACACCCGCACGTAGCCCTGCGCGTTGTCGTGCACCAGCGTGCTGCCGGGCGTGAGCGCGGCGGCGGGGTCGAGCACGGCCGGCAAATCCTCGTAATCCACCTGGATCAGGCGCACCGCCTGGCGCGCGATCGCCGCGGTGTCGGCCGCCACCACGGCGACGATCTCGCCCACATAGCGCACCTTGCCTTTGGCCAGCGCATGCTCGTCCTTGATGAAGGCGCCCATGCGATGCGACTCATCCAGGTCGTCGCCGGTGACGATGGCGCGCACGCCCTTGAGAGCCAGCGCCGCGCTCAGGTCATAACCTTTGATCAGCGCGTGCGGCAACGGACTTTGCAGAATGGCCGCGTGCAGCATGCCGGGCCGGTGCAGGTCGGCGATGTACTGCGCGCTGCCGTCGAGCTTCTCGCCGCCCTCGAGCTGAGGCACCGCGCGCCCGACCGCTCCCGGCTCGATGTCAGGCTTGTTCATGCGCCGGCCCCCGCTTGCAACGCGGCCGCGGCCGATTTCACCGCCGCGATGATGCTGACGTACCCGGTACAGCGGCACAGGTTGCCCGACAGCGCGGTGCGGATCGCCGCCTCGTCGGGCCGCGGATTGCGCGCCAGCAGCGCGCTGGCGCTCACCAGCATCCCGGGTGTGCAGAAGCCGCACTGGAAAGCGCCATTCCCGGCGAAGGCCGCCTGCAGCACCCGCATCCGCTGCGATTCGTTCAGGCTTTCCAGCGTTTGCAGGTCGGCGCCTTCGCAGTCCTGGGCCAGGCACAGGCAGGCGCGCATCGGCTTGCCGTCGACCAGGATGGTGCAGGCGCCGCACACGCCCTGGTTGCAGCCGCGCTTGGCGGCGGTGAGTTGCAGCCGTTCGCGCAGCACCGTCAGCACGGTGTCGTGCAGGGAAGCTGAGGTGTGCACGGCCTCGCCATTGACGGTCAACGTAACCGGTCGGGCCGCCGGGAGCGCCGTGATCTCGTTCATGTGGAGCCTCGCTGCGTGGCGTGAACGGAATGGACGGCGCGCGTGAGCAGGCGCGGAATCAGCATGCGGCGGTAATCGGCGGTGCCGCGCACGTCGTCCAGCGGTTCGGCACGGGCTTGCAGCAACGCGCCGGCGCGTGCCAGGGCGTCGGCACCGCAGTCGGCCGACAGGATGGCGTCGACCTCATCGTCGGCTATCGGCGCCGGCCCGCAGCTACCCACCGCGACCCTGATGCCCCCGCCGCGCTGCAGGCAAATCGCCACCGACGCGATCGCGTAATCGCCTGCGACGCGGGCATGCTTGACGTAGAGCCCGGCGCCCTCGACCGGCTTGGGCACGATCACCGCCGTGACGATTTCGCCCGGCTCGAGCGCGGTGGTGTACCAGTCGACGAAGAACCCCGCTGCCGGCACGGTGCGGCGACCGCGCACCGACGCGATTTCGACCGCGGCCTGGGCCGCGACGAGCGCGGGCGGATAGTCGATCCCCGGGTCGGCGAAGGCGATCGAGCCGCCGATGGTGCCCATGTTGCGCACACTCGCGCTGGCGATCTGTCCCGATGCATCGCGCACCACGGCGGCCGTGCCCGCAAGCAGCGCGCAGGCCGCCGTCTCGCAATGCCGCGTGAATGCGCCGATGCGCACCCGGCCATCGGGCAGGGTCGAGATTCCCTTGATTTCGTCAATGCGGGCCAGGCTCACCAGCGCCTGGGGTTCGAGCACGCGCGCGTTCATCATCGCCACCAGCGTGGCCCCGCCGGACATCAACTTCGCTTCCGGGTCCTGCGCCAGCAGGGCCAGGGCTTCATCGACGCTAGCCGGGTGGTACATGCCATGCAGGGCCATGTTCAACTCCCGCGGCCCGAGCCGGTCGTTCGGTGCCCAGCGCGCAGCCAGCGCAGCAGTTCGCGCCACCAGCGCACCAACGGGTGCGCAGCGCCGCCGGCTGGGGCCGACGGCACCGGGGCTGGAGACGCAGCCGGCGCGGCGCCGCTGCCCGCTCCCGCGCGCAGCCGTTCCAGGTTGGCGCGCAGGTTGACCGCGAACTCCTCGCCCATGTTCTGCGCCTTCTTCTTCATCATGCCCAGCCCGAAGCGTCCCAGCCGGCCGGTGACCGAGACCTCGGAGCGGTAACCGACCAGGGTGCCTTCCGCGGTGGGCTGCAGCGACACCTGGCTGTCGGCATGCAGCGAACTGGCATTGCCGCCTTCTTCGCCCCGAGTCACCGACCACACGTTGCGCTCGTCCTTGCGGGTG
>DATMBW010000589.1:0-13770 GCA_035559095.1 Ramlibacter sp. | reverse complement strand
CGCTGCTGTCCGGGATGGTCGGCAGCCGCCAGGGCTGGCTGGAGGCGCCCTACTGCCCCTGCCCCGCCGGTTTTGCAGACATCGCGGCGCATCTGGCCTGGGTGGAACCCGGGCGCATCGCCATCGTGCCCGGCCTGAGCTGCGAAGCGCAAGGCGTGCCCGACGTGCTGCGTGGCGAGGAAACGCAGGTGTTCGGGGCACTCCAATTGCTGGGCATCGAGGAAGGCCTGTTCGTGCTGCCCGGGACGCACAGCAAATGGGTGCGTGTGGCCGGACAACGCGTCGAGTCCTTCGCGACTTTCATGACGGGCGAGTTCTATGCCCTGCTGCGGCAGCACTCGATCCTGGCGCGCACGCTGCCCGAGGCCGATGGCGAGCTGGACGCGCAGGTCTTCCAGCAGGCAGTCGCGCACGCGCTGCGATGCGGCAACCTGCTGCATTCCGCATTCAGCGCCCGCACGCTTTCCCTGTTCGAGCGCCTGCCGGCCGCGGCCTTGCCCAGCTACCTCTCGGGCCTGGTGATCGGCGAGGAATTGCGCACGCAGGGCCTGGACGCCTCCTGCCCGCCGCTGGTCGTGATCGGCGCGCCGGCGCTCACGCGGCGCTATGAGCTGGCGCTGCGGGCGCTGCGCGTGCCCGTGCGCAGCGTTGGATCGCAAGCAACGTGGCGCGGCCTGTGGGCCATCGCCCGGACACTGGAAGGGACGGCATGAACGCATTCGCCCAATTGACCGCCGCGCTCGCGGCCTGTCCCCTCGTCGCTATCCTGCGCGGCCTGCGGCCGGACGAGGCGCTGCCGGTCGCGCAGGCGCTGGCCGACAGCGGCTTTACGCTGATCGAGGTGCCCTTGAATTCGCCGCAGCCATTGCGCAGTATCGAAGCCATGGCCGAGGCATTTCCCGACGCCGTGGTGGGGGCCGGCACGGTGCTCGAGCCCCGGCAGGTCCACGACGTGCATGCCGCCGGCGCCCGGCTGGTCGTGTCGCCCAATTTCAATCCGGACGTGCTGCGTGAAGCGGTGCGTCTGGACATGATCTGCCTGCCGGGCGTGGCCACTGCGACGGAGGCCTTCGCGGCGCTCGCCGCCGGCGCCACCGGCCTGAAGTTGTTTCCCGCCGAGATGATCCCGCCCGCGGCGGTGAAGGCGCTGCGCGCCGTGCTGCCCGCGCAAGCGCTGCTGCTCCCCGTGGGCGGCATAGGCGCCGGTCACATCGCGAGCTACCGCGCGGCTGGCGCGGACGGCTTGGGCATCGGCTCCGCGCTCTACAAGAGCGGCCTGGCCGCGTCCGCAGTCAAGCGCAATGCCATCGAATTGACGGCGGCATGGGCGGGGACCATGCGTGCATGAACGGCGGCGCCGGCGCCCCGTTTTCCATGCGCTGAGGCGCCGCTCGTCCGAAAAAACCGACCTGTTGTCGCTGCGGACCCCGCGCCCCGGGGCCGTCGCAACTAGACTGTTTCGTCATGAACGAGACCTTTCTATGGTCTTTGGCCGCCCTGGCGCTGGCTCTGGTCATTGCGGGTGGGGTGCGCCGCAACGCCCGCAAGCGGCACGAGCAACTGCAGGCCCGGGGCTATGAGCTGATTTTCTCGTTGAAGGCCTATTCGGCCTGGGTGGACTGGCAGTGCGACGAGCCGATCATGAGCCGGAACACCGATGAACTCACGTCGCCCAAGCCCCTGGCGCGGGCGCGCGAGATCAAGCAGGCCGCCTTCCCCGGCCTGACGCAGCACATGCTGCGCCTGCTGCAGGCGCACAGCCACCTGGTCGAATACCTGTGGCAGCAAAACCTGCTGCGGCTGAGCCTGGCGACGGGCTGGCGCCCCGCCTACCAGGACCCGCAGTACCAGCAGATCCGTGGGGCGCAGGAAGACCTGATCCAGGAGATGATCGGCCTGGTGCAGGAGGCGATCGGCGACCGCGCCGAGGAGTGGCGCCGCACCGGCAGCGACTTCGCTTTCTCGGGCAGCACCAGCCTGTCCACCGTGCCGGGCGCCGCCAGCGGCGCCTGAACGGCGCTTACTGCGAGGGGACCTGCAGTCCCAGGAACGCGGCCAGTTCCGGGGTGGGCAGGCCGCCTTCACGGCTCACCAGCGCGCCGGTCTGGGCATGCGTGCCCACGATGCTGGGAACCGACGCGAACCCGAACCGGTTCATCAGGGCCGTGTTCTTGACCACCGCCGCCCGCTGCGGATCCAGCTCGCCCATGGCCGAGATGCCGCCGCCTTTTGCGCTGATCGAAGCCTCGTGCTCGTCCATGGTCGCCACCGGATCCTTGGCGGCGAGCAAGGCGGCGCCCTGCGCCTCGCTGGTCTTGTTCAGAAGCGCCACGGGAATCCAGACGAATTTGGCCTGGGCCTTCAGCGGTTTGGCGGACTTCCACAAAGCGGCGCAGTGCGGGCACTGCGGATCGAAGAAGACGTAAACGGTGCGCGCGCTCATGGGCGAACCGACCGTGAAGCCGCTGGCTTCGGCCTGGATGGCCGCGGTCGAAACGGGCACGGCGGCGGCCTTGGAGGCCGATGCGCCGGGCCCTTCCTTGCAAGCGGACAGGGCCAAGCCGGCCGCCAGCGCAGCGATGGCGATGTAACGGTTTCTCATGGTCGGTTCTCTCGAGGGTGCGGAGTTTCGATCCGCCGAAGATACCAAACCGCCGTGAAGATCGCCGCGGCGATCAACGGGGCGCAGCGCCGCAACGTTACGCCGCCGTCGCGCGGCCGGGCGCCATGGCGCGCGCCTCGCGGATCGGCAGGTGGATCAGCGCCGCGCCCGCGGCCAGCACGATGTCGATGTACCAGACCCAGTCATAGGCGCCGGTCGCCTCGAACACCTTGCCGCCCAGCCACGCGCCGAGGAAGCCGCCGACCTGGTGCGCGAGCATGACCACGCCGAACAGCGTTGCCATATTGGTGGGACCGAAGAACTTGGCGACCAGGCCCGCGGTCGGCGGGACGGTGGACAGGAAGGTAAGGCCCATCACGGCGGCGAACACCAGGATCACCGGCCCGGTCTTGGGTGCTAACAGGAACACGATGACCGCCAGGCCGCGCGTGGCATAGACCAGCGACAACAGCGACTTCATGCGCCAGCGGCTGACGGCCCAGCCCATCGCCACGCTGCCGACGATGTTGAACAGCCCGATCATCGCCAGCGACCATCCGGCCCATTGCGTGGGCAGGCCGCAGGATGCGATCACGCCGGGCAGGTGCGTCGCCAGGAACGCCACGTGGAAGCCACAGACGAAGAAGCCCGCCCCCAGCATCAGGTAACTTGGATTTCGCAGGGCCGCGCGGATGGCCTCGTGCGTGCCCAGCACCTTGTGTCCGGCGGGCGCGGCCTGCGCCGAGTTGCCCTTGAGCAGGAAAGCCGCGGGCAGGCACAGCAGCACCAGCAGGCCCATGATCTGCATCGCGCCGGCCCATCCGGCCCCGACGATCAACGCGGCCGCGATCGGCGCCATCACGAACTGGCCGAAGGAGCCGCCGGCGTTGACGATGCCCGTGGCCAGGCCGCGCCGCTCCGGCGGAATCAGCCGGGTGGTCGCCGCCATCAGCACGGCGGGACCGGCCATGCCGGCGCCGCCGGCCGACAGCACGCCGATCGCAAGAATCAACCCCGCGGTGGTGGTCATCAGCGGCGTGATGAAGGTTCCCAGCGCGACCAGCAGCACGCCGGCGAACAGCACACGACCGGCACCGATCTTGTCGGCCATGGCGCCGGCAAAGGGCTGGGTCAGGCCCCACCAGAGCTGGCCGAAGGCGAAGGCCAGGCTGATGCTGCCCAGGCCCAGGCCGGTCGACGTATTCAGGGGCGAGAGAAACAGGCCCATGGTCTGGCGCGTGCCCATGGTCAGGGCAAAGGTGCCGGCCGCCGCCAGCAACACCAGCCAGAACGCGAGGCCCGGGCCCTTGGTCGTACTACTACTCATCATCGTCCTCATGAGGCAAGGGAGACAGCAGCTCCAGGCATTCGTCGACCAGGGCATGCAGTTCAACGACGCGGCGCACGCCGAGCACCTGGTTGATGCTCTCCTGCGCCACCCGCCAGCGCCGCTGCGCTTCATGGCGTTTTTCGCGGCCGGCGTCCGTGGCGCTCAGCGAACGGCTGCGGCCGTCGGCGCCGGGGCCCAGCTCGAGCCAGCCGGCATCGATCAGCGGCCGCATGTTGCGCGTCAGCGTGGAAGCGCCGATCTTCATCTCGCGCGCGAGGTCGCCGGGCCGGATCGGCCCGAGCTTGACCACATAGGACAGCAGCGAGTACTGCGTGCCCTTCAGCCCGGTCTTGCCGACCTCGGCGTCGTAGTGCCGCGCCACCCGCCGCATCAGCTGGCGCAGCTTGAGGTTGGTGCAGCCCTGGGGCTTGACAGTGGTGTCCATGTCGATTATTGTAGCTGCAATTATTGCATATGCAAGTTATTTCCCAACAGGAGAATTCAGGATGTCGCAGATGAATCAGCTCGAAGCCTGGCTGGCGCAGGAACGTGAAGTGCGGGCGCGGATCGAGGCCGGGGTGGGCGCCGGCGTCGCCACCCCGGCCCAGCTGGCGGGCAAGACCGGGCTGGAAATGATGCACGCCATGCTGCGCGGCGAGATCCCGTATCCGCCCATCGCCAAAACGCTGGACTTCCAGCTGCTGGAAGTGGAGGAAGGCCGCGCCGTGTTCCAGGGCACGCCCGGACAGCCGCATCTCAACCCGATGGGCACGATCCACGGCGGCTGGTACGCCACCCTGCTGGACTCGGCCATGGGGTGCGCCGTGCACACCATGATGCCGGCCGGACGCGGCTACACCACGGCGGAGCTGGGCGTGAATCTGGTGCGGGCGATCAGCGGCAAAGCCCCGCGCGTTCGCGCCGAAGGCAAGGTCATCCATTGCGGCCGGCAGCTTGCCACGGCCGAGGCACGCTTGTTCGGGCCGGACGGAACCCTGTATGCGCACGCCACGACGACGTGCCTGGTGTTCGAGATCAAACCCTAGGACCGAATACCGGACACCCGTACGCGTACGGGAGTTTTCTTTATCTCTCGACCCCGGGCTCCCACAACGTCTTTTCGAGCCGCACGGCATCCAGGACACCGCGGTAGTAGCCGGGCACCGTGCCGGTCTGCCGGTAGCCCTGCCTCGCGTAGAACCCCAGGGCGACCGCGTTGTCCGACCTGGCCTCGAGCTGGATGCGTTCGATGCCGGCGACCACGGCGGATTCCTCCAGCCACGCCAGCAGCAGCGTGGCCAGCCCGCGCTGGCGGTGCACCGTCTGGACGGCCAGCAGCGACAGGTGCGCCCGTCGATCGCCGTACTGCATGATCCCGAAGGCCCGCACCCGCTCTTCCTCGTGGACCACCGCCACGTTGGTCGAGCCATCGTGGATGGCCTTGAGCACGCGCTCGCGCGTCCAGCTCCAGCCCAGCCCGTGCTCGATGTACTCGCGCGACATCTCCGCGATGGCGCGGGCATCGGCCGGCAGGGCCAAGCGTATGCCGGGTAAGAGGATCATGGCAGCGCCAGAATAACTCGCGCTGCAATTTCGCGCACGCGGACTCGCCATAATCACCTCATGAGACTCCTACACACCATGCTGCGCGTGGGCGAGCTGCAGCGTTCCATCGACTTCTACACCCGGGTGCTCGGCATGAAGCTGCTGCGCACCACCGAGCGCCCCGAGCAGAAATACTCGCTGGCCTTCGTGGGCTATGGCACCAACCCGGAGCATGCCGAAATCGAGCTGACCTACAACTGGGGCGTCGACCATTACGACCTGGGCACGGGCTACGGCCACATCGCCCTGGGCGTACCGGACGTCTATGAGGCATGCAACAAGATCCGCGCCGGCGGCGGCAACGTCACGCGCGAGCCGGGGCCGGTCAAGGGCGGCACCACGGTGATCGCGTTCGTCACCGATCCGGACGGCTACAAGATCGAGCTGATACAAAGAGAGGCAACGGCTTAGCGCGCCCATCGGACTGCCAGTCAACGGCGTTTCTTGCTCTTCCGAGTTGGCGCTGGGGCTTTGCCTGCCCAAAAATCGACTATCTGCTTCGCCGCATCCGCCTGGAACGATGCAACCTGGCGCTTTGTCGCCGCGGCGGCCTGACCGCGAGCAGAGCCCATGACCCTGTTGGCCGAGCTAAGCCAAAGGCTCATGAATGGGTTCTTGGATGTGTACAAATTGCGCATGGTGTCCTTCATTGACCTACTGGCCGCATCCGCACTATCTACCCGAAGCCGCGATCCAGCTGCCCCCTCCTTGCCCGCCTTCGCATCGGCCGTCTCCTACATCATCGATTCGATGTCGCGGGTCGGCTGCGCAACAGGACCTCATCGAGGCGCCGGACCCCGCGGGCCCGCGCCTGCCCTGGCGGCGGCATGTAGCTCTGGCCCGGTCGTAGCGAATGCCCGCCGCAAGTGGTACAACAGTCGCTTGCGGCAGCCGCTCATCTTCGTGGGGTGTGCCGCGGCCAAGATCCTCTTGTGCCGTTTCGAGTGTCGACATCTTGGAGAACCGTCATGGGAGTCGATGCAGATGGCGTGCGGTTGGTCAACGACTTGACGAAAAGCTACGAAGAGTGGCAAGTCGACCCGGCTCGTCAACAAAGCGAGAGCGGAGCGCGGCTGCTGGCAATTGTGGAGGCCGTGCGCAAGCTGTGCGTGCGCGGTGACTCCGTCGATCAGGACGCCATTGCCGCGCTGCGCGAAAGTACCGGGCTGAACTTCAGGGCCGAAGGCAGCGCGGTGCTTTTCGAGCTCGCGGATGACAACAATCCGGGAAAGACGCAAACCGTTGCCGTTCGGGCTGAGGACGCCGATCTTGATGAACTCAAGGCTGCTTTCGATCGTAGCGACAGCTAGCCGCCCGCCGCTTTGCCGTTTCTCTGCAGCGCGACGGCTTCTCGCGCCAGCTGGGTGATGCGTGCCCAGTCGCCGCTCGCCACGACATCGGCCGGTGTCAGCCATGAGCCGCCGACGCACACCACATTGGCAAGCGCCAGAAACTCCAGCGCGTTGACGGCCGTGATGCCGCCGGTGGGACAGAACTTCACGTCGCCGAATGGTCCTTGCCAGGCCTTGAGCATGGCCACGCCACCGGTTTGCATGGCGGGGAAGAATTTCAGCGCCGTGTAGCCGTCGGCCTGCGCCGCCATGATCTCGCTGCCGGTGGCCACGCCGGGCAGCAACGGCAGCTCCAGATCGTGGCAGGCCTTGCCCACCGCATGGGTGTAACCCGGGCTGACCGCGAAGCGCGCGCCGGCCATGGCAGCGGCCTGCGCATCGGCGGCGCTGCGCACCGTGCCGGCGCCGGCCACCGCCTCGGGCACGTCGCGCGCGATGGCTTCGATGCAAGCCAGCGCCACCGGGGTGCGCAGCGTCACTTCCAGCATCCGGATGCCGCCGGCGACCAGCGCCCGCGCGAGCGGCACGGCGTGCGCGGCGTTGTCGAGCACGATGACCGGAATCACCGGCGCATCGGTCATCACCTGCAGTGAAGTCAGCCGGACCGCGGTGGACATTTCATTTCCTACAGCCATGTGCAAGCCCCCTCTTCCGCCAGCAGCGCGTTGCGCCGGAACGCCGAAAACAATTCCCGGCCGACGCCGATGCCATTGGCCGTGCTGAGGCCCTCGGGCATCGCGGCCGTCTCGCGCGCCGCCCATTCCTGCTCGGGCACCAGCGCCTGCAAGGTGCCCGCGTCCGCGTCCAGCCGCACCACGTCGCCGTCGCGCAGCCGAGCCAGCGGACCGCCGGCCGCGGCCTCGGGTGACACATGGATGGCCGCGGGCACCTTGCCCGACGCCCCGCTCATGCGGCCGTCGGTGACGAGCGCCACGCGAAAGCCCCGGCCCTGCAGCACCGCCAGTGGCGGCGTGAGCTTGTGCAGCTCGGGCATGCCGTTGGCTTGCGGGCCCTGCCAGCGCACCACGCACACCACATCGCGATCGAGCTCGCCCGCATTGAACGCGCGCTGCAGTTCCTCCTGCGCTTCGAAGATGCGGGCCGGCGCTTCGATCAGGTGGCGGTCGGCGGGTACCGCGGAGATCTTGATCACGCTGCGGCCGAGGTTGCCGGTGAGCAGCTTGAGGCCGCCGGTGGCGCTGAACGGATCGGCGGCGGTCCGCACGATGTCGGTCTCGCGGGACGGCCCGACGTCATGCCATTGCAGTCCCCCCTGCACGAGAACCGGCTCGCGCGTGTATTCGCGGATACCGCCGGCGCGCACCGTCAGCACGTCCTCGTGCATCAGGCCGGCGTCCAGCAGCTCGCGGATCACCAGGCCCGGCCCACCGGCGGCCTGGAACTGGTTCACGTCCGCGGTTCCATTCGGATACACCCGCGCCAGCAGCGGCACGGCGGCCGACAGCTGCGCAAAATCGTCCCAGTCGATCGTGATACCGGCCGAACGCGCCACGGCCACCCAGTGGATCAGGTGGTTGGTCGAGCCGCCCGTAGCCAGCAGCGCCGCCATCGCGTTCACGATGGCGCGCTCGTCCACCAGCCGCCCGATCGGAGCAAAGCGCCTGACCTTGAGAATGCCGAGCACCGCGCGCACCGCTTCGCGGGTAAGTTCATCGCGCAGCGCACCGCCCGGATTGACGAAGGCCGTGCCCGGCACGTGCAGGCCCATGGCTTCCATCAGCATCTGGTTGCTGTTGGCCGTTCCATAGAAGGTGCAGGTGCCCGGCGCGTGGTAGGCGCGCATTTCGGCTTCGAGCAGTGCCTCGCGTCCGACCAGCCCCTGCGCGGCCTGTTCGCGCACCTTGGCCTTGTCGCTGTTGGACAAGCCGCTGGGCATCGGCCCGCCCGGCACGAACACCGTCGGCAGGTGGCCGAAATGCAATGCCCCAATCAGCAGCCCGGGGACGATCTTGTCGCAGATGCCGAGCATCAGCGCCGCGTCGAAGACTTCGTGGCTGAGCGATACGGCCGTGGCCATGGCGATTACGTCGCGCGAGAACAGGCTCAGCTCCATGCCCGACGTGCCCTGGGTCACGCCATCGCACATGGCCGGCACGCCGCCGGCCACCTGGGCCGTGGCACCTTGCTTGCGCGCCTCGTCCTTGATGAGGTCCGGGAAACGCCCGAGCGGCGCGTGCGCGGACAGCATGTCGTTGTACGCGTTGACGATGGCGATGTTCGGCGCCTTTTCGGTCACCACCCGGAACTTGTCGTTCGGCGGCAAGCCGGCAAAGGCATGGGCGACGTTGGCGCAGCCCATGCGGTCGGCGCCGCGAACGCGCTCGGCGGCCTGGTCCACCTGGCGCAGGTAGGCGGCTCGCCGGGGCGCACTACGCCGGCGAATGCGTTCGGTGACGGCAGCGACGACGGGATGCAGTTTCATCTGGTAACCAAGCGACGGCCGATCCTACCTTGGAAGCCTGGCCTGCGTGTGTGCCGCAGTTACGAACAGGTTACCAACCACCGGCGGCCGCGCACGAAGTTAAAGTTCGGCCATGAGCACGGCACACAACCGCTTCAAGCAAGCCCGCGTCACCGCGGCGCCTGACCCGGCCGCGCCGGGCACCGAGGAAGCCCCGATGGCCGGGGCGATCAAGCCGCTGCGCGATCCCGCGCCCATGCTCGAGCGGGTGTTGCAGGAATGGGGTGGCCATCAAGACCTGTGGATCTTCGGTTACGGCTCGCTGATCTGGCGCCCCGATTTCGAGTTCGCCGAGCGCCGGCCGGCCAAAGTTCATGGCTGGCACCGCGCCCTGAAGATGTGGAGCCGCATCAACCGCGGCACGCCCGAGCTGCCCGGCCTGGTGTTCGGCATGCTGTCGGGCGGCTGTTGCCGGGGCATGGTGTTCCGAATTCCCCGGCACACCGGCCGGCAGGAGTTGACGCGGCTGTGGTCACGCGAGATGTCCATGGCCGTGTACGACCCGAGATGGCTGGTCTGCCACACCAGCCACGGCCCGGTCACTGCCCTGGCCTTCACGCTCTCGCGCAAGAGTCCCAGCCACACGGGGGTGCTCAGCGAGGAGGACTACCGGCTCATCTTCTCCCAGGCGTCGGGCATCTACGGCACCACCCTGGAGTACGCGCACCGCACGCTGGAGGAACTGCGCCGCCACAACATCCGCGACCGCGGCCTGGAACGCTTGCTCAAGCTCACGCAACGCTGAGGTTGCCGCGCTGCCGCGCGCAGGCTTTCGCTGTTGCAACCCGCGCCGGTTGCCTCTACAGTGGATGGATCACTTAACCAGGGAGATCAGTATGGTCACACCTGCGGTTCGCGCGACGATTTCTGCGCTGGCCATCCTGGTGCTGGCGATATCCGGCTGTGCCACGCCGCAGGTCCCCGCCGCCACCGCGAGCTTGCGTCCGACCACCGGCAACAACGCCGGCGGCACAGTGCGCTTCACGCAAACGGGCGACCAGGTGGTCGTCAGCGGCGAAGTGCGCGGGCTCAAGCCAGGCGCCACGCATGGCTTCCATGTGCACGAGAAGGGCGACTGCTCCAGTGGGGACGGCACGAGCGCTGGCGGCCACTTCAATCCCGAAAGCAAGCCCCACGGGCAGCACGGCCAGGGCATGCATCATGCGGGCGACCTGCCCAGCCTGAAGGCCGACGCCAACGGCGTGGCGGTCTTCAGCTTCGAATCGAGATCGATCAGGGTCGGCAGCGGCGCGACCGACGTCGTCGGCAGGGGCCTGATCGTGCACCGCGACCCCGACGACTTCACGACCCAGCCGACCGGCAACGCGGGCCCAAGGCTGGCCTGTGCGGTGATCGTGAAGGCGCAGCAGACTGGGACGCCTGGATACTGACAGCGCCTTGCTGTCGCGCCGCACACGATTCGGTGATTCCTGGATTGCGGGTCAAGCCCGCAATGACAGCCAATTGCCCTTGTCAGACTTCCTGGATTGCGGATCGAGTCCGCAATGACAGCCAATTGCCCTTGTCATGCCGGACTTGATCCGGCATCCATGAATGATTGCGAGTCAAGCCTGTCCTGAGCTTGTCGAAGCGGCCCGCAACGACAACGCCAGCAGCCGTTCGGCGCTCGCAAGATCCTGCACAGTGTCGATGTCGGTGACGATGCCGGGATCGTCCAGTTCGAGTTGTGCCACCGGCTTGATCTGAGCCTGCGCGCGCACGACCAGCGCCGCGCCCTGCGGTCCTCGCAGCAGCAGCAACGCGTCGCGGCACGAAGCGCCGAATGCGACCGGGTGTCCGCGCTGGCCCCGGTAATGCACCAGCACGACCGCGTGATCGGCCAAAGCCGCGGCCACGGCCTGCAAGGTTTGCGGGCGCACCAGCGGCAGATCGCCCGGCAGGATCAGCCAACCGGGTGCGTCCTGCGTGGCGCGCACCGCCGCGGCGATCGAGTCGCCCATGCCTTCATGGCCGGCGTCCTCGAGGTGCCAGGGCAGGCCGCTGGCCCGCACGGCGTCCAGGGTTCGTTCCAACACCGGCCTGCCGCCGAGCAGCGCGTGCAGCTTGGAGCCGCTGCCGCCGGAAGCGACGAAGCGCTCGCCGCGCCCGGAGGCCAGGACGAGCACGACCGGTTGGTTCATGTCACGGCACAGCCCGTGGCCGGCCTGACCGCTTGCGCGACGGCGTTCTTGCATTCGACGATCTGGCCGACGACCGACACCGCGATCTCGGCCGGCGTCCTGGCGCCGATGCGCAATCCCACCGGTCCATGCAGGCGGGACAGTTCTTGTTCGGTAATGCCGAAGTGCTCCGCCAGCCGGAGCTTGCGCGCCGCCTGGTTGCGAGAAGAGCCCAGCGCGCCGATATAAAAGGCGTCGGAGCGCAAGGCCTCCATCAGCGCCAGGTCGTCGAGCTTGGGGTCGTGCGTGAGCGCGACGATCGCGCTGTGCGCGTCGGGCCTCATTTCGCGCACCACATCGTCGGGCATGCCGGGCACATGCCTTGCGCCGGTGCCGGCGAGCGTGTTCGAGTACTCCTCGCGCGGATCGCACACGATCACTTCGAAGTCGAGCATCTGCGCCATCCGGGCCACCGCCTGCGACAGCTGCCCGGCGCCTACAAGAAGCAGCCGCCACTTCGGGCCGAACAAAGTGGTGAGCTCGGTCCCGTCGAAACGCATGCTGTCGTCGCGCGAGGCGGTCGCGAGCGTGACCTGGCCGCTTGCCAGAGTCAGCGTACGGGCGACCAGTTCGTTCCTGGCCGTGCGCTCCAGCAGCTCCCGCACCCAGCCGCTATCGCGCAAGGGTTCCTGCACCAGGCGCAGCGTACCGCCGCAGGGCAGACCGAAGCGGGCGGCCTCTTCCTGGCTTACGCCGTAGACGATCAGCGACGGGGCGGCGTTGCGCTCGCCCGACTTGACGCGCGCGATGAGGTCATCCTCAACGCAGCCGCCGGAAACGGAACCGCTCACCACGCCGTCGTCGCGCACCGCCAGCAGGGCGCCGGGCGGACGGGGCGCGCTGCCCCAGGTTTCCACCACGGTGACCAGCGTCACCGCATGACCGGCTTGCCGCCATGCCAGGGCGTCGCCGAGCACGCCCAGATCCAGGCTCTCCATTGCAAATCCTCTTGAGTTCAATCTACCGCGATTATCGCTTCGCCAGTGCGAGAATCGCCCTCATGAGCACCACATCTTCCCGGCTGGCCGAACTGCGAAAGAGCTATGAGCGCGCCGAGCTCAGCGAGGAGGCTTCGCATGCCGATCCGCTCAAGCAGTTCGACCAGTGGCTCACCGAGGCGATCAGCGCGGAGATACCCGAACCGAACGCCATGACACTGGCCACGGTGGCCGGCGACCTGCGACCGAGCACGCGCATCGTGCTGGTCAAGGGTTATGACGAGCGCGGCATCGTCTGGTACACCAACTACGAAAGCCGCAAGGGCCAGGAACTCGCGGGCAATCCCTGCGCGGCCCTGCAATTTCATTGGGTGGAGCTCGAACGCGTGGTGCGCATCGAAGGGCGCGTCGAGAAGACAAGCGCCGAAGAAAGCGACGCCTACTACGCCACGCGCCCGCTGGACTCGCGCATCGGCGCCTGGGCCAGCCCGCAAAGCCAGGTGATCGCCAGCCGGGCTGCCCTGCTCGCCAATGCCGCCAGATACGGCGCGCAGTACATGCTCAACCCTCCGCGCCCCCCCCACTGGGGCGGCTACCGGCTGGTGCCGGGCCAGTGGGAGTTCTGGCAGGGCCGCAAGAGCCGGCTGCACGACCGGCTGCGCTACCGGCTGGAAGCCGGCCAGTGGGTGCGCGAACGGCTGGCGCCATAGGCAGCCTCAGCAGTACCGACCCGGGGCACCAGAGCAGTTCAGAGGCTTTCGTTGCACGGTGCAAACTCGCCTCAGCGCGAAAATCCTAAGATCAATTATCTGTCGCAACATTACAGCGCCAGCGATCGAAATCGGATTCAAGTTGATCCATGATTCGGCTGCAGGCCCTTACTTCGAAATCAACTTGCAGCCACGACCGAGACCGGACTATGCACTCCATCGGCGCACCGGCTGCGTGATGAGAGTCAATCATGCCCTGCACCACACAGCGATAAAGGCGTGGAACTGTCAGTACTGTCGTACGTAGACTCACTGATGTGCCCCTGTCACGGTGCCACCGCAAATTTCGGGAAGTCCGTCACAAGCGAATCACGGACATGAAAGAAGAGCAGATTATCAGAAGAACAGATCATCGGCTTATGCCCGGAACCAGCCTTGTCGCGAAAGCAGCCGCGGGCCATGTGCTCGGCGAACTTGACCTTCCCGGCCCCTCCCGTCCTTGCCTCGTATTGCGCGGCTGAGCTGCTCAAGGGTTGCCGCCTGCCAGCCGCGCACCTCGGCCTTTCGCGCG
>DATMBW010000588.1:0-5547 GCA_035559095.1 Ramlibacter sp. | reverse complement strand
AGTCCAGCAGCCCGCAGTGCTTCTCGCGGACGTCCTTCACGTGCTGCAGCCAGTTGTCCGCGAGCCCGACCCGGACTCCTTCCAGCGCGGCCTGCACGCCGCCGCAGCCGTAATGGCCCACCACCATCAGGTCAGTGATCTTGAGCTGGTCGACCGCGAACTGGATCGTCGACAGGCAGTTCAGGTCGGTGGGAACCACCACGTTGGCCACGTTGCGGTGCACGAACACTTCGCCCGGGGCGAGCCCCGTGATCTGATTGGCCGGAACCCGGCTGTCCGAACAGCCGATCCACATATAGCGCGGGTTCTGCTGCTTGACCAGTTCGGTGAAAAAACCCGGGCGTTCGCGCTCCATCCGGGCGGCCCATTCCCGGTTGTGGGCGAACAGGTCTTGCAGGGAGGAGGGAGTCATGGGCGCTATTTTCGCTTGTCCGAGGTACCTGACATTCCTGGTCCTGCGCGAGCCTTTGGCAAATCTATATCGATGTCATTGCGGGCTTGACCCGCAATCCATGGTGGCGCACGCTGAGCGCCCTCCTGTGAGATGGATGCCGGGTCAAGCCCGGCATGACAACTCTCATCAAATCTCCGGACAATAGTGCCAGCCCGCATTGACAGGTCCAGGCGCTACATCGTCTCGGCGAACAGTTCCCGGCCAATCAGCATGCGGCGGATTTCGCTGGTGCCCGCGCCGATTTCATACAGCTTGGCGTCGCGCCAGAGGCGCCCCAGGGGATATTCGTTGATGTAGCCGTTGCCGCCGAACACCTGGATGCCCTCGCCGGCCATCCAGGTCGCCTTCTCGGCGCACCACAGGATCACCGAGGCGCAGTCCTTGCGCACCTGCCGCACGTGTTCGGCGCCCAGCATGTCCAGGTTCTTGCCGACGGTGTAGCAGAAGGCGCGGGCCGCCTGCAGCACCGTGTACATGTCGGCCACCTTGCCCTGCACCAGCTGGAATTCGCCGATGCTCTGGCCGAACTGCTTGCGGTCATGGATGTAGGGCACCACGTTGTCCATCACGGCCTGCATGATGCCGACCGGGCCGGCGGCGAGCACCGCGCGCTCGTAGTCCAGCCCGCTCATCAGCACCTTGGCGCCGCCGTTGAGGCTGCCCAGCACATTGGCAGCCGGCACTTCGACGTCCTGGAACACCAGCTCGCCGGTGTGCGAGCCGCGCATGCCCAGCTTGTCGAGCTTTTGCGCGATGGAAAAGCCCTTCATGCCCTTTTCGACGAGGAACGCCGTGACGCCGCGCGCGCCCAGTTCGGGCTCGGTCTTGGCATAGACCACCAGGGTATCGGCGTCGGGGCCGTTGGTGATCCACATCTTGCTGCCGTTGAGCAGGTAGTAGCCGCCCTTGTCCTGCGCCTTGAGCTTCATGCCGATCACGTCGCTGCCGGCGCCCGCTTCGCTCATGGCCAGCGCACCCACGTGTTCGCCGGAGATCAGCTTGGGCAGGTACTTGCGCCGCTGCGCGTCGTTGCCGTTGCGCTTGATCTGGTTGACGCAAAGGTTGCTGTGGGCGCCGTAGGACAGGGCCACCGAGGCCGAGGCGCGCGAGATTTCCTCCATGGCGATCATGTGGGCGAGGTAACCCATGTTCGCTCCGCCGTACTCCTCGGGCACGGTGATCCCGAGCACGCCCAGATCACCCATCTTGCGCCACAGGTCCATCGGGAACTGGTCGCTGCGGTCGATTTCGGCGGCCCGCGGCGCGATCTCGGACTGCGCGAAAGCGTGCACCGTGTCGCGCAGCGCGTCGATGTCTTCCCCCAGCTGGAAGTTCAGGCCCGGAAAGTTCATGGCAAATACTCCTGTGGATGCGGATTCAGTGGCGCACGCCGTCACGGCCGAAGACGGCCATCAGGGTGCAGGACATCGTGGCGATCAGCTTCTCGCGGCCATCCTCGATGGCCCAGGCCCTGCCTTCGGCGACAGTGACGGTGCGGCCGGGCTTGATCACCAGGCCTTCCATGCGGAATCGCTGCCCCTGCGCCGGCGCCAGCAGGTTGATCTTGTACTCGATGGTGAGCACCGCGGCATCGGCCGGCATCAGGCTGAAGCCGGCGTAGCCGCAGGCCGAGTCGAGCCCGGTCGCCACCATGCCGGCGTGCAGGAAGCCGTGCTGCTGGGTCAGGGCCTGGGCCCAGGGCAGCTCGATCACCACCCGGCCCGGCTCGACCGCGGCCAGGGTGGCGCCGATGGTGTCCATCGCGGCCTGCCGGGCGAAACTGGCGCGCACGCGGTCGGCGTAGGCAGCATCTTTCGGTTCGAAGCGGGTCGTGGTCATGGGAATGGCCCCTAAGTTGACGTTTACGTAAACGTCAATTATGCCCGGTCAGGCCGCCTGCCGTGTCTTCTCGGCGCGCGACAGCAGGGCGCGGGCCTCTTTCTCATGCACCCTGACCTCGTCCAGGTTGGCTTGCAGGTCGGCCATCTGCTCTTCGAGCTGCTTGCGGTGCTGTGCCAGCACGGCCAGGAACTTGCGCAGTTGCGGCCCAGTGTCGCGTGGGCTGTCGTACATGTCGATGATTTCGCGGGCCTCGGTCAGGGACAGCCCGAGCCGCTTGGCCCGCAGCGTGAGCTTCAGGCGCGTGCGGTCGCGGGCGCTGTAGACGCGGTTGCGCCCGCCGGGGCCGGAGCGCTCGGGCTGCAACAGGCCCATGTCCTCGTAAAAGCGCATGGCGCGCGTCGTGAGGTCGAACTCTTTGGCCAGGTCGCTGATGGTGTACGTGGTGGCAGCCATAGGTATGTAGGACAGGAGACAGCAGGGACATACGGGGGTCCCTACAATGCGGATTACATATGACGTTTACGTCAACGTCAATCTTTCATTACCGCAAGGCCCCCACCCGATGAACGACCTCGAGCAGCTGCTGCATTACCCGCTGGGCGAGGCCATGCCCGCACAGGGCGAAACCATGGTCGTCGCGCCGGGGCTGGGCAGCGGCCCGGTGCCTGCCGTGAAGTGGATCCGCATGGCGCTGCCGTTCGCGCTGGACCACATCAACCTATGGCTGCTGCGCGACGAGATCGACGGCCGCCCGGGCTGGACCGTTGTGGACTGCTGCATCACCCGGGACGAAGCCAAGACCCAGTGGGAGCAGATTTTCGCGAATCAGCTGGACGGCCTGCCGATCCTGCGCGTGATCGTCACCCACATGCACCCGGACCACGTCGGGCTGGCGCACTGGCTCTGCCGGCGCTGGGATGCCCCCCTGTGGATCAGCGCCACCGATTTCAACGCCGCCCGCCTGGGCTCGCTCAGCACCACCGGCTTCGGCGGGGAAGGCGCGGCCAATTTCTTCGCTTCCCATGGCCTGGCCGACCGCGATTCCCTGGAAAAGATCCGTGCACGCTCCAGCTACTACCCGTCCATGGTGCCCGAGGTTCCCCGCAGCTTCCGGCGCATGCAGGACGGCGACCGGCTGCGCATCGGCGGACGCGAGTGGCGCTGCATCAGCGGCTACGGCCACGCGCCCGAACACATCGCCCTGTATTGCGAGGCGCTGGAAGTGCTGATCAGCGGCGACATGATCCTGCCGCGCATCTCCACCAACGTGAGCGTGCACGATATCGAGCCCGAGTCCGACCCACTGCGGCTGTTCCTGGAATCGATCGACAAGTTCGGGCGGCTGCCGCGCGACACGCTCACGTTGCCCTCGCACGGCAAGCCGTTCCGCGGCCTGCACGAGAGAATCCGGCAGCTGCACCAGCACCATCGCGAGCGGCTCGCGGAGGTGGAACAGGCCTGTGGCGCGCGGCCGCAAACCGCGGCCGACGTGCTGCCCGTGCTGTTCAAGCGCAAGCTCGACTTGCACCAGACCACGTTCGCGATGGGTGAGTCGGTAGCCCACCTGCATGCGCTGTGGTACGCCGGCAAGTTGCGGCGCCGGCGCGGTGACGATGGGGTGTACCGCTTCGCGGCGGTCTAGCCAGCCGCGCTGTCGCCGGCCAGCCAGGCCGGGGGCGCCGATTCGGACAGGGTGAAAAAGAACGTCGTGCCCTCGCCCAACCGGGATTGCGCCCAGACCCGGCCCTGGTGGCGCGCGACGATGCGCCGCACGGTGGCCAATCCGATCCCGGTGCCGGGGAATTCAGCCTCGGTATGCAGGCGCTGGAAAGCGCCGAACAGCTTGTCGGCATAAGCCATGTCGAAGCCGACGCCGTTGTCGCGGACGAAAAACACGCTGCCCCCGTCCTGCCGCCCCACCTCGATGCTGCCTTCATCGCCCTGGGAAGTGAATTTCCAGGCGTTGCCCAGCAGGTTCTCGAGCACCACCCGCAGCAGGCGCGCGTCGCCCTGCACTAGCAGTCCATCGTGCACCTGCACGTTCACCTTGCGCTGGGGATGTTGCGCCTGCAATCCCTCGAGCGTTTCGCGCGCCAGCGCGCCCAGGTCCACCGGGCCGTAGCGCAGCGGCGCGCGCGCCACCTGGGCCAACGAGAGCAGCGCCTCGATCAGCTGCTCCATCTTCTCGACAGCCGCCTGGATGCGCACGAGGTAATGCTGGACGCGCTCATCCGCATGGCCCTCGAGCTTGAGCGCGAGCGCCCGGCTGAAGCCGCCGATGGCGCCCAGCGGGGCTCGCAGGTCGTGCGAGACCGAATAGGAAAACGCCTCGAGCTCCTGGTTGGAACTGCGCAGGGCCAGCTCGATGGCCTTCAATTCGGTGATGTCCGTGTCGATGCCGACCCAGAAATCGACCCGGCCCTGCTCGTCGAGCACGGGCGCGGCCTTGTACGACATGGTGTGGTAGCTGCCATCCTTCGCCCTGACGCGTCGCACCCCGCTGAAGGTGCTCAGGGTCTGGCCGGCCCGCGTCTGGTTGGCGGCGACTTCGGCGCGGTCGTCCGGGTGGACCGCCGCCATCCCGCTCTTGCCGACCCAGTCCTGCGGCGTGCCCCCCACCAGGTCGTACCAGGCGCGGTTGAGGAAAGTCAGGCGCGCGCCGGTCGCATCGCTGTTCCAGATGACCTCGGGCGCCTGTTCGGCCAGGGTGCGGAACAGCCGCTCCTGGCGCGTCAGTTCGGCCGTGCGCTCGGCGATGCGCGTTTCGAGCCCGGCATTGAGTTCGCGGATCTGGGTGAACAGCCTGGCGTTCTCGATCGCGATCGAGGCCAGCTGCCCCAATTCCAGCGCAACGTATTCGTCGCGCTCGGTGAATTCGCCGCTCTCCTTGTCGCAAAGCACCAGCATGCCGATTTGCTGGCCGCTGCGGCTGACCAGCGGCAACGCCAGCAGTCCGCACCACGGCCCCTGCGCGCCGGTGTAAGCGGCCAGCTCGCGCCAGCGCGGGTCCGCATCGAGCTGCGCCTGGCTCAAGCGCAGCGGCCGGCCCGACTCGCGCACCAGCGCATGGACAATCGCACCGACGGATGCCGTCTCGCCGCCGCGCGAGGCCGCGTACTTGCCCGACATGGACATCGAGGTGACCATGCGGCCCCAGTCGTTGTTTTCAGCCAGGCTGACCATCGCCTGATGGCAGCCGATGACCCGGCGCGCCTGGTCGGCGACCTCCTGCATCGTGTTTTCGCGCGACG
>DATMBW010000587.1:0-13559 GCA_035559095.1 Ramlibacter sp. | reverse complement strand
GCGCCGGCCTATGGCGCCAGCAAGGGCGGCGTGGTGCAATTCACGCGCTCGATCGCCACCGGCTGGGCCGCCGACAACATCCAGGCCAATGCGGTGCTGCCCGGATGGATCGACACCGAGCTCACGCGCAAGGCGCGCGAGCAGGTGCCGGGATTGCATGAAAGAGTGCTGGCGCGCACGCCGGCGGGCCGATGGGGCGTACCGGCCGATCTGGCCGGAATTGCCGTGTTCCTGGCCAGCAGCGCCTCGGACTTCATCACCGGCACTGCCATCCCGGTGGATGGGGGTTACTCGATCGCCTGAAGTCACGCGGCAGCAAAGGAATTGTCATGCGGACTCGAGGAGCCTGCCCCGGACTCCGATCCGGGGGCATCCACGACTGCGACTGCATGGATCCCGGGTCAAGCCCGGGATGACAGTCACCCAGGTTGGAACAACATCAGTGCTTTTCCTTTGCCTGATTGATCGAGTACTTCGGGATCTCCACGGTCAAATCCTTCTGCGCCAGGATGGCCTGGCAGGACAGGCGCGAGTTGGGTTCCAGGCCCCAGGCGCGATCGAGCAGGTCTTCCTCGTTTTCGTCCATTTCGTTGAGCGAGTTGAAGCCTTCCCGCACGATCACATGGCAGGTCGTGCAGGCGCAGCTCATGTCGCAGGCGTGGTCGATGTCGATGCCGTGGTCGAGCAGGGCCTCGCAGATCGAGGTGCCGGCGGGCGCCGTCACTTCAGCGCCGTTCGGGCAGTACTCGGTATGCGGAAGGATCTTGATCTTGGGCATTTCTCAGTCAGTTGGGGCAGAGCTGAAGATCTGTCCCGCAAATTCTCAGTCAGTTGGGGACAGAGCTGAAGATCTGTCCCGCAAATTAATTAAAGAGTCTCGACGTTCTTGCCGGACAGCGCCTTCTGGATGCTGTGATTCATGCGCTCGGCGGCAAAAGCCTCGGTGCCCTTGGCCAGGGCCTGCGTTGCCGCCTCGATCGCGCCGGCATCGTGGCTCGCGGCGGCTATCTGGCGCAATTGCTCCATGAGCGAATCGACGTGCGCCCGCTCATCGGCGCCCAGCAGGTTGCCGTCCACATCGAGCGCGCTTTGCGTGGCCAGCAGCATGCGCTGCGCATCCACCCGAGCCTCGGCCAGTGCTCGCGCTTTCATGTCCTGCTCCGCGGTGCTGAAGCTCTCCTGCAGCATCCTGGCGATCTGCTCGTCCGACAGGCCGTAGGAGGGCTTCACGTCGATGCGCGCTTCGACGCCGCTGGTTTGTTCCTTCGCGCCGACGCTGAGCAGGCCGTCGGCATCGACAGTGAAAGTCACGCGGATGCGCGCGGCCCCGGCGACCATCGGCGGGATGCCGCGCAGCTCGAAACGCGCCAGGCTGCGGCAGTCCTGCACCAGGTCGCGCTCGCCCTGCACCACGTGCAGGGCCAGTGCGGTCTGGCCGTCCTGGTAGGTCGTGAAGTCCTGGGCCTTCGCGGTGGGAATGGTTTCGTTGCGCGGCACGATGCGCTCGACCAGGCCGCCCATGGTCTCGATACCCAGCGACAGCGGGATCACGTCCAGCAGCAGCAGGTCGCCCGCCGAATCGTTGCCGGCAAGCTGGTTGGCCTGGATCGCGGCGCCGATCGCGACCACCTCATCGGGGTTCAGGTTGGTGAGCGGCTCGCGACCGAAGAACTGCGCCACCGCCTGCCGGATCTGCGGCATGCGGGTCGATCCCCCCACCAGCACCACGCCCTTGACTTCGTCGCGCGACAGCGCGGCATCGCGCAGGGCCTTGCGGACAGCCGCCATGGTGCGGGCCGTCAAGTCGGCGGTGATCGCCTCGAAGTCGGCGCGCACTATGGAAACATCGGCATCGCCGGCACCCGCCAGCTCGATCCGCGCCGCCACCGTTTCCGACGCCGAGAGCGCTTCCTTGGCGGCGCGCGCCTGCATCTTGATCGCCGCCTTGGCGCTCGCCCCCGCTGCCTCGATGCCGGCTTTGGCCAGCATCCAGTCGGCCAGCGCGCGATCGTAGTCATCGCCGCCCAGGGCCGAGTCACCACCGGTTGCGATCACTTCGAACACACCCTTGGTCAGCCGCAGGATCGAGATGTCGAAGGTTCCGCCGCCCAGGTCGTATACGGCATAAATGCCTTCGCTGGCGTTGTCCAATCCGTAGGCGATGGCGGCGGCTGTCGGCTCGTTGATCAACCGAAGCACATCGATGCCCGCCAGTTGCGCCGCGTCCTTCGTGGCCTGGCGCTGCGCCTCGTCGAAATACGCCGGCACCGTGATCACGGCCCCATACAGGTCGCCGCCGAACGTGTCCTCGGCCCGGTAACGCAGGGTGGCCAGGATTTCCGCACTGATTTCCACCGGGGATTTTTCCCCAAGGCGGGTCTGCAGCGCAACCATGCCAGGTTTGTCAAGGAAGCGATAGGGCAGCTTCTCGCGAATGGCGATGTCGGCAAGACCCCGCCCCATGAAGCGCTTGACAGAAGCGATGGTGTTCTCGGGGTCCTCGGGCTGCGCGGCCTGCGCGTCATAGCCGATCTGGCGCCCCCCGTTTTCCAGGTAACGCACCACCGAAGGCAGGATCACCCTGCCCTCGCCGTCCGGCAGGCATTCAGCCACGCCATGGCGCACCGCCGCGACCAGCGAATGCGTGGTGCCCAGGTCGATGCCCACGGCAATGCGCCGCTGGTGCGGATCGGGCGAGTGGCCCGGTTCTGAAATCTGCAGCAATGCCATGTCAGGTGCGCGCGGTCGTCATGTGGTTATCGTTCCAGTTGCTCCTGGCGCGCCTCGACGTCGCGTCCGAACCGCTCGATGAACATGAGGGCCCTGACCTGCTGCGCCGCGGAATGCGCGTCGTGCGCTTCGTCCAGCAACATGCCTATGCGCTGCAGTGCGTGGGTTCGCGCCTCGCTCAACTGCGCATGGAGCACTTCCAGGTCCTCTTCGCTTTCCGCTTCGTCCAGCGCCTCGCGCCATTCCATCTGCTCCACGAGAAACTGCGCCGGCATGGCCGTGTTCTTCTCGGCTTCGATGGGTGCGCCGCGCAGCTGGCACAGGTACGCGGCGCGCCTGATCGGCTCCTTGAGCCGCTGGTAGGCTTCGTTGATGCGCACGGACCACTGCATGGCCACACGCTGAGCCGCCGCCCCCTGCGCGGCGAAGCGGTCCGGGTGCGCTTCGCGCTGGAGCTGTTTCCAGCGCGCATCGATCGCCTGACGACCCTGGTCGAACCGCTCGGGCAGCCCGAACAGCTCGAAGTCGCTGGATTGCAGGTTAACGTTCATTCGATAAAAAGCCGCCCGCACGGACAGTGAGGGCGGCTGCGGGCATGTGGGAACGGCACGGCGTCAGACGCGGAAGCTTTCGCCGCAGCCGCAACGGTCGCGCTCGTTGGGGTTGAGAAACCTGAAGCCCTCGTTCAAACCTTCCCGGACGAAATCGAGCTGCGTCCCGTCGATATAGGCCAGGCTCTTCGGGTCGATCAGCACCTTCACCCCATGCTCTTCGAACACCACGTCCTCCGGCGCGATTTCGTCCACGTACTCGAGCTTGTAGGCCAGGCCCGAGCAGCCTGTGGTCTTCACGCCCAGCCGGACCCCCACGCCCTTGCCGCGCCTGCCGAGATAGCGGCTGATGTGGCGGGCTGCTGATTCAGTCAATGAGATTGCCATGTCGTTTTCCCCGTCCGGGCCGAACCTGCCGCACCCAGCGGCAAGCCCGGGCCGAACGGCCTATTGCGTGTGTTTTTTCTTGTAGTCGTTGACAGCCGCCTTGATGGCGTCCTCGGCCAGGATAGAGCAGTGGATCTTCACCGGCGGCAGTGCCAGCTCCTCGGCAATCTGGCTGTTCTTCAGCGCCGCCGCCTGATCCAGCGTCTTGCCCTTCACCCATTCGGTGACCAGCGAGCTGGAGGCGATGGCCGATCCGCAGCCATAGGTCTTGAAGCGGGCGTCCTCGATCACACCCGTTGCCGGGTTGACCTTGATCTGCAGTTTCATCACGTCGCCGCAGGCCGGAGCGCCCACCATGCCGGTGCCCACGGACTCGTCACCCTTGTCGAACGAGCCGACATTGCGCGGGTGCTCGTAGTGGTCGACGACTTTTTCGGAATAGGCCATTAAATAACTCCTGGTTTAGCGTTGAGCGTTCAGCGTTCGGCGGGGAGAGGTTGACGCTCAACCCTCAACGCCCAACGCTCAACTTCTCTCAATGTGCGCTCCATTGGATGGTCGAGATGTCGATGCCGTCCTGGTACATCTCCCACAGCGGGCTGAGCTCGCGCAGCCGCGCTACGTTCTGCTTGATGGTGGAGACGGCGTAATCGATTTCTTCCTCGGTCGTGAAGCGGCCGATGGTCATGCGCAGGCTGCTGTGCGCGAGTTCGTCGCTGCGGCCCAGGGCGCGCAGCACGTAGCTGGGTTCCAGCGAGGCCGAGGTGCAGGCCGAACCCGACGAGACGGCAAGGCCCTTGATGCCCATGATCAGCGATTCGCCTTCGACGAAGTTGAAGCTCATGTTCAGGTTCTGGGGGATCCGCTTCTCCAGGTCGCCATTGATGAACACCTGCTCGATGTCCTTCAGGCCATTGAGAAGCCGCTGCTGGAGGGCCCGGGCCTTGGCGTTGTCCTGGGCCATCTCGGCCCTGGCGAGGCGGAAGGCTTCCCCCATGCCGACGATCTGATGGGTGGGCAGGGTGCCGGACCGCATGCCGCGTTCGTGGCCGCCGCCGTGCATTTGCGCTTCCAGCCGCACGCGGGGCTTGCGGCACACATAGAGCGCGCCAATTCCCTTGGGCCCGTAAGTCTTGTGCGAAGCCAGGCTCATCAGATCCACCGGCAGCTTCTTCAGGTCGATCTCGACTTTCCCCGTCGCCTGCGCCGCATCGACGTGGAAGATGATGCCCTTCTCCCGGCACAGCGCACCGATCGTGGGGATGTCCTGCACCACGCCGATTTCGTTGTTGACGAACATCACGCTGATCAGGATGGTGTCGGGGCGGATGGCCGCCTTCAGCGCCTCAAGGTCGAGCAGGCCGTCTTCCCGCACGTCGAGGTAGGTGACCTCGAAGCCTTGGCGTTCGAGTTCACGCATCGGGTCCAGCACGGCCTTGTGCTCGGTCTTCACGGTGATCAGGTGTTTGCCGCGGCTCTGGTAGAAATGCGCGGCGCCCTTGATGGCCAGGTTGTCGGACTCGGTCGCGCCGGAAGTCCACACGATCTCGCGCGGGTCGGCGCCCACCAGCTCGGCCACTTCGCCGCGGGCCTTTTCCACCGCGGCTTCCGCTTCCCACCCCCAGGCGTGGCTGCGCGACGCCGGGTTGCCGAAATGCTCGCGCAACCAGGGGATCATTGCGTCCACCACGCGCGGGTCGACCGGCGTCGTCGCGCCGTAGTCCATATAGATGGGAAAGTGCGGGGTCATATCCATGGCGGGTTCGTTCTACTGGCAGGTCAACCGAAATTAGGGCTTCAGGCGCGGCGCGTTATTGCGAATTCGCAAGCGAATCGCAGAACTACGATTTCGCGAACGAATTGCCCAGGGCAAACACCGAGTTCGGGGCGTTCACGCGGATGGGCTTGACCACCGGCTGAGCCGAAATCGCGCGCTTGATGGCCGGCTTGTCCTCGATCTGCATGCCCTTGGCGAGCTGGTCCTCGACCAGCTTCTGTAGCGTAACCGAATCGAGAAACTCGACCATGCGCTGGTTCAGGGCTGCCCACAGCTCATGCGTCATGCAGCGGCCCCCATCGCCCTGGCAATTTTCCTTGCCGGCGCACTGCGTGGCGTCCATCGGCTCGTCGACCGAAACAATGATGTCCGCGACGGTGATCTCCGAGGCCTTGCGGCCCAGGGTGTAGCCGCCGCCGGGCCCACGGGTGGACTCCACCAGCTCGTGCCGGCGCAGCTTGCCGAACAGCTGTTCCAGGTAGGACAGCGAAATCTGCTGCCGCTGGCTGATCGCGGCCAGAGTGACGGGACCATTGTTCTGGCGCAAGGCCAGGTCGATCATCGCGGTGACCGCAAAACGGCCTTTGGTGGTGAGACGCATCGCAAGCTCCTTATGCTTGGCCTATCCTTGAATACTCCGGAAGCCCAGCCGCCGAAGTCCGTTCGCCCCTTTCCCTTGTTCGCGCCGGTCCCCACGGGGCCAGGGCGCTGGTCCGTGAGCTGTTGCCGGTTCTTGACTATTTCGGTCAAGTATACCAGAAAACCCAACGAGCTGCTCGGGTAATCCGGTTGTTCACGGCTGGGCCGATCGTGGCCCTCCAACGCCGCGTGCCTCAGGCGGATGGATGAGCAGCCCACTGGCCGCCATGCACCATCTCAGCCGCGTGGGGCGGCCTCGGTCACGGGCAGGTTGTCGTGCACCGCGGCTCCGAAGGCCTGTTCCTTGAGCAGCGCGAGCTGGTCGCGGACGCGGGCGGCTTTCTCGAACTCGAGGTTGCGCGCATGCTCCAGCATCTGCTTTTCCAGGCGCTTGATTTCCCGGGCGACGTCCTTCTCGGAAAGGTCCTGCGTCATGGCGCGCTGCAATTCCTGCTTCTCCATCTCCCGGGTGGCTTTCTCGCTGTAGACGCCGTCGATCAGGTCGCGTACCCGCTTGACGATGCTGCGCGCGGTGATGCCGTGCGTCTCGTTGTAGGCCAGCTGCCTGGCGCGGCGCCGCTCGGTCTCGCCGATGGCTTTCTTCATCGACTCGGTCATCTGGTCCGCATACAGGATGGCCTTGCCGTTCAGGTGGCGCGCCGCGCGCCCGATGGTCTGGATCAGCGAGCGCTCCGCGCGCAGGAACCCCTCCTTGTCGGCGTCGAGGATGGCCACCAGCGATACCTCGGGGATGTCCAGCCCTTCGCGCAGCAGGTTGATGCCCACCAGCACGTCGAAAGCGCCCAGGCGCAAGTCACGCAGGATCTCGACGCGTTCCACGGTGTCGATGTCGCTGTGCAGGTAGCGCACCTTGACGCCGTTGTCGGCCAGATAGTCGGTGAGCTGTTCTGCCATGCGCTTGGTCAGCGTGGTGATCAGCACCCGTTCGTTCTTCTCGACGCGGATGCGGATTTCCTGCAGCACGTCGTCGACCTGGTGAGTGGCAGGGCGAACCTCGACCTGCGGGTCCACCAGCCCGGTCGGCCGCACCAGCTGCTCCACCACCTGCCCGGCGTGTTCCTGTTCGTACGCCGCCGGCGTCGCCGATACGAAGACCACCTGGCGCATGCGCGCTTCGAATTCCTCGAACTTCAGCGGCCGGTTGTCCAGCGCCGAGGGCAGCCTGAATCCGTACTCAACCAGCGTCGTCTTGCGTGCGCGGTCGCCGTTGTACATGGCCCCGAGCTGGCCGATCATCTGGTGGCTCTCGTCCAGGAACATCAGCGAGTCCCTGGGCAGGTAATCGGTCATCGTGGACGGCGGCGCCCCCGGGGGTGCGCCCGACAGGTGCCGCGAGTAGTTCTCGATGCCCTTGCAGTGGCCGATCTCGCTGAGCATCTCGAGGTCGAAACGGGTGCGCTGTTCCAGCCGCTGGGCTTCGACCAGCTTGCCTTCGGACACCAGCTCCTTGAGCCGCGCGTCGAGCTCGATCTTGATGCTCTCCACGGCGGACACGACCTTTTCGCGCGGCGTCACATAGTGGCTGGACGGATAGACCGTGAAGCGCGGCACCTTCTGGCGGATGCGCCCGGTGAGCGGATCGAACAATTGCAGCGACTCGATCTCGTCGTCGAACAGCTCGATGCGTATCGCCAGCTCGCTGTGCTCCGCCGGGAAGATGTCGATCGTGTCGCCGCGCACGCGGAATGTCCCGCGCGCGAAATCCTGCTCGTTGCGGTTGTACTGCATGCGGATCAGCTGCGAGATGATGTCGCGCTGGCCGATCCTGTCGCCCACCCGCGTGATGAAGCGCATCTGCATGTAGTCCTCGGGCGCGCCGATGCCGTAGATCGCGCTCACGGTGGCCACGATGACCGTGTCACGCCGCTCCAGCACGCTCTTGGTGGCCGACAGCCGCATCTGCTCGATGTGTTCATTGATCGAGCTGTCCTTCTCGATGAACAGGTCGCGCTGGGGCACATAGGCCTCGGGCTGGTAGTAGTCGTAATAACTGACGAAGTACTCCACGGCGTTGCGCGGAAAGAACTCCCGGAATTCGCTGTACAACTGCGCCGCCAGCGTCTTGTTGGGGGCGAAGACGATGGCCGGCCGGCCCAGCCGGGCGATCACGTTGGCCATGGTGAAGGTCTTGCCCGAGCCGGTCACGCCCAGCAGGGTCTGGTAGACCTCGCCGTCGCGCACACCTTCGACCAGCTTGTCGATCGCCGCCGGCTGGTCGCCGGCCGGCGGGTAGGGCAGGAACAGCTCGAACGGGGAACCGGGAAATCGGATGAACTCGCCCTTCTGCTTTTCCTGGATGACTTCAGAAATTTCTGACATGACGTGCTAAGGGAAGACCCTTGGATGAGGCTTAAAATCAGGGAGCAGCCGAGCTGGAGGCGGCAGACCGGGTCTGCCGCCGCGAGTCGCAGACTACACCAAGCGCCCGGCCTCCCGCTACTGACAACTTCCCAAGGAATCCCATGTCTTTGTTCAACGCTGTCGAAATGGCCCCGCGCGACCCCATCCTGGGCCTGAACGAGCAGTTCAATGCCGATCCCAACCCGCACAAAGTCAACCTCGGCGTCGGGGTCTATTACGACGACGGCGGCAAGCTGCCGCTCCTGGAATGCGTGCGGGCGGCCGAAAAACAGATGATGGACGCGCCCAAGGCGCGCGGCTACCTGCCCATCGACGGCATCGCCGCCTATGACGCCGCCGTGAAGAACCTGGTATTTGGGGCCGGAAGCGAGCCCGTCAAGTCCGGCCGGGTCGCCACGGTGCAGGCGCTGGGCGGCACGGGCGGCCTGAAGGTCGGCGCCGACTTCCTCAGGAAGCTGGACCCCCAGGCCAAAGTACTGATCAGCGATCCGAGCTGGGAGAACCATCGCGCCCTGTTCAGCCAGGCGGGGTTCACGGTGGAGACTTATCCGTACTACAACGCCGCGAGGCGGGGTATCGATTTCGACGGCATGCTGACGGCACTGAACGTCGCGCCGGCCGGCACCGTCGTCGTGCTGCACGCCTGCTGCCACAACCCCACCGGTTACGACATCACGCCCGACCAATGGGATCAGGTGATCGCAGCCGTCAAGGCGCGCAAGCTCGTGCCCTTCCTGGACATGGCATACCAGGGGTTCGGCTACGGAATCGAGGAAGACGGCGCCGTGATTGGCAAGTTCGTCGCATCGGGCCAGGATTTCTTCGTCTCGACCTCGTTTTCCAAGAGCTTCAGCCTGTACGGCGAGCGGGTGGGCGCCTTGTCCGTGCTGTGCCAGAACAAGGAGGAGGCCGACCGCGTGCTATCGCAGCTCAAGATCGTGATCCGCACCAACTACAGCAACCCTCCCACCCACGGCGGCCAGGTGGTCGCGATGGTGCTCAATACGCCGGAGCTACGCACCTTGTGGGAAAAGGAACTGGGCGAGATGCGCCTTCGCATCAAGCAGATGCGCGTCGCGCTGGTTGAAAAGCTCAAGGCCGCCGGCGTGAAGCAGGACATGAGCTTCATCACCCAGCAGATCGGGATGTTCAGCTACTCCGGCCTGACGAAAGACCAGATGGTGCGGCTGCGCAACGAGTTCGGTGTGTATGGCACCGACACCGGCCGGATGTGCGTGGCCGCCCTGAACAGCAAGAACATCGACCACGTCTGCGCTTCGATCGCAAAAGTCCTCTGAGAAATACCGCACACCCGGGAGTCCGCATTACCCCCACACCGCCGAGCGCATCGAGATCGACGCGGCCTGGTAGCCGGTATTGAAAAAGCGCGGCGGCTCGCCGGGATCGGCAGCGCCGGCCGCGTACAGCAGCGGCAGATAGTGGTCGTACGTCGGGTGCGCCAGTTGGGCGACCTGGCCCAACTGCTGGAAGTCAGCCAGCGCGGCGAGATCGCCCCGTTCCATGGAGCCGGCAACCTTGCTGTCGAATTCGACGGCCCAGTCGTAGGCCTGGTTCGCGGCCGCATCGAACCGCGCGGCCCTCAGGTTGTGCACGATGTTGCCGCTGCCGACCACCAACACGCCTCGATCGCGCAGTTGCCTGAGCTGCCGTCCCAGGGCCAGATGTTCGGCCGGAGGCCGCGAGTAGTCCATGCTGAGCTGCACCACGGGAATGTCGCCTGCCGGAAACATCGGCTTGAGCACCGACCACGCGCCGTGGTCGAGCCCCCACTCCTGGTCCAGGCCCACTTTCGGCTGCGCGATGACGCCGCTGATTTCCCCTGCCGCCGCCGGCGCTCCGGGCGCAGGGTATTGCTGGGCATACAGCTCGGGTGGAAAGCCACCGAAATCGTGGATGGTTCTGGGCTTTTCCATGCCCGTAAGCCACCAGCCGCTGGTAAGCCAATGCGCAGAGATGCACAGGATCAATCGCGGCCAGGGCAGTCTCGTGCCGAATTCGGCGCCCAGCGCCTGCCAGGCGCGACGGTATTCGTTGTCCTCGATCGCGTTCATGGGACTGCCGTGGCCCACGAAGAGGACCGGCATCCGATCGGATTGCTTCAGCGTGGAGAGCTCGTTCATGCGGGGGTGCCCTGGTTCAGGCGGGCTGTTTCTTTATAACGGCCCTGCGAGGAACTTACGAGCTGCGAGTTCCCCTCACGCCCTTGGTGGTTTCTACCCGACGACAACTTTGTTACCGGGTGCTATATTGCACTGCAACAACCGGCCAGCACCATGCTTTACCAGATCTACGAAACCCAGCGATCGATGATGGAGCCGTTCGCGGACTTCGCCCAGGCAGCTTCCAAGCTGTACAGCAATCCCCTGTCCCCGTTCGGCCAGAACCCGTTCGCCCAGAGGGTGTCGGCCAGCTACGACCTCATGTACCGCCTGTGGAAGGACTATGAGAAGCCGCAGTTCGGCATCACGACCGTCAATGTCAACGGGACCGCCGTCGCCATCCATGAGCGGGTGGAAATCGACAAGCCATTTTGCGAGCTGCGCCGGTTCAAGCGATTTTCCGACGACCCGGCGACCCTGACGCGACTGAAAGGCCAGCCGCCCGTGCTGATCGTCGCGCCGCTTTCCGGCCACTACGCCACGCTGCTGCGCGACACCGTGCGCACCATGCTCAAGGACCACAAGGTCTACATCACCGACTGGAAGAATGCGCGCATGGTTCCGATGGAACAAGGCGAATTTCACCTGGACGACTACGTCCATTACGTGGAGGAGTTCATCCGCCACCTGCAAAGCATCTATGGCAATTGCCATGTGATCAGCGTATGCCAGCCCACCGTACCGGTGCTGGCCGCGGTGTCGCTGATGGCCTCGCGGGGCGAGGTCACGCCGCTGACCATGACGATGATGGGCGGCCCGATCGATGCACGCAAGTCGCCCACCGCGGTGAACAACCTGGCGATGAACAAGAGCTACGAGTGGTTCGAAAACAACGTGATCTATCGGGTCCCGACCAATTTCCCCGGCGACGGCCGGCGCGTGTACCCGGGGTTCCTGCAGCACACGGGCTTCGTGGCGATGAACCCCGACCGCCACATGTCGAGCCATTACGACTATTTCAAGCACCTGATCGCCGGTGACGATACGAGCGCCGAGGCGCACCGCAAGTTCTATGACGAGTACAACGCCGTGCTCGACATGGACGCGGACTATTACCTGGAGACCATCCGCGTGGTGTTCCAGGAGTTCGCGCTGGTCAACGGCACGTGGGATGTGATCAGCGACGAAGGCGAGCTCGAGCGCGTCCGCCCCGAAGACATCACGACAACGGCTCATCTGACCATCGAGGGTGAGCTGGACGATATCTCTGGCGCCGGCCAGACCGCGGCTGCGCACGACCTTTGCTACAACGTGCCCAAAGCGCGCCAGAAGCATCTGGAAGTCAAGGGGGCGGGCCATTACGGTATCTTCAGCGGCCGGCGCTGGCGCGAGTCCGTGTATCCCCAGGTGCGCGACTTCATCCTGCAGTTCAACGAGGGACCGAGCGTTCCGGTCGATGCAGCCAGGCAACCGGCCAAGGCCGGTGCGCCGGCGAAGAAATCGGAACGGAACCACCGGTCATTTGCCTGAGGTGAACCAGCTGGCCGCGCGGCTTCATGCCGCCCTGCCCCAAACCCAGTGCACCCGCTGCGGCTACCCCGACTGCGCGGGGTATGCCCGAGCCATCGCGAGCGGCGAAGCCGAGATCAATCAATGTCCCCCCGGGGGCGCCGAGGGTGTCGCTCGGCTGGCCGCGATCAGCGGCCGGCCGCCGCTGCCCCTGAACCCTTCCAATGGAGCCGAAGGCCCGCGCACGGTGGCCGTCATCGATGAAGGCTGGTGCATCGGCTGCACACTGTGCATCGACGCCTGTCCCACCGACGCGATCCTGGGCAGCAACAAGCTCATGCACACGGTGATCGAACCCTATTGCACGGGCTGCGAGCTGTGCGTGCCGGTGTGCCCCGTCGATTGCATCGGCCTGGAGGCCGTCACCGGCGAACGCACGGGCTGGCAGGCCTGGTCGCCGGCGCAGGCGGCGCAGGCGCTGCAGCGCTACCAGTCCCGTGTAGAGCGGCTCACGAACGAGGAAAAGCCCGCGGAGCCAACACCTCACCGCCCCGGCCCGGAAGGCCTCGAGGCCGATCGCAAGCGCGCCGTCATCGACGCCGCACTCGCACGTGCTCGGGAGCGCCGCGGCGGTTGATTTTCAAACGGCCAAGACGCTTAGCCCAGCGCGTCGTTCACCTGTTCGTTGAACTCCGCCATGCTCACGGCGCTGCCGATTTCCCGCGGCAGCGCGTCGCGCACCGAAAAGACCCCCAGGATCTTCGAGCCGCTGTCGACAATGGGCAAATGCCGGAACCCGCGTTCGATCATGACGACGACCGCGTCGGGCACCGGCGTCTCCGGAGGCACGCACAGCGGGTTGGGGGTCATCACGTCGCCGAGCCTGGTCTTGGCGGGATCGAGCGCCTTGGCCAGCACGCGGGTCATCAGGTCGCGCTCCGTCACGATGCCCAACAAGGTGCCCGGCAGGTCCATCACCAGCACGCTGCCGCAATTGGCGCGGGTCATGACGCACGCCGCCTCCCAGACGCTGGCATTGGGGCCCAGGCTGAGGACGTGCTTCTGGGACATGGATTGGAAAACGGTGCGTTCAGTCATGATGCGACCTCTTGCAGGTGATGGGTGTGCGGTTGGCTCCTGGCTAAGCTTGCGTCGCCCTAGCGCAGGGCGGCATTGATCGTCTCCAGAACCTCGACGCCCGGGCAAAGCTGCGCGGCGCCGAGCGCGGCCAGCGGCTTGTGGCTGGTGTTCAGCGCGGAGTGCAGGTCGGTGGCAAGCGGGTCCACATAGAGCAGCCCCGTGACGATCTCGCCACGCGCCTGGTGCAGGTGCATGTAGCTGATCGCGCCGTAGCGGTCGGTCGGGTCGTAGTCCTGGTGGAGTTTGCGCAGGCGCAGCCTGGACCCGTCATGCTGCTGGACTTCGATCACGGCGCCCGGCTCATACTGGGCCGTGATCTCGCCG
>DATMBW010000586.1:0-6356 GCA_035559095.1 Ramlibacter sp. | reverse complement strand
ACTATTTCTTCGGCAAGGACGAGGCGTTCACGCTCGGCTGCGCAATCCCCTTCGGCCTGAACAGTCGCCAGATGACCGCGTGGATGTATGAGGGCAACGGCCTGAAGCTGATGCGCGAGTTCTACGCCAAGTACAACATCGTCAATTTCCCCGGCGGCAACACCGGCGCGCAGATGGGCGGCTGGTTCCGCAAGGAAATCAAGACCAGCAAGGACCTCAAGGGCCTGAAGTTCCGCATCGCCGGTTTCGCCGGAAAGATCATGGAACGCATGGGCGTGGTGCCGCAGAGCCTGCCGGGCGGCGAAATCTATGCTGCCCTGGACAAAGGGACGATCGACGCGGCCGAATGGGTCGGGCCGTATGACGACCAGAAGCTGGGCTTCGTGAAGGTCGCGCCGTTCTACTACTACCCGGGATTCTGGGAAGGTTCGGCCCAGGTGGACCTGTTCATCAACCAGAAGGCCTGGGACTCGCTTTCCGCCGAGAACAAGGCGATCGTCGAGGCTGCCGCGGCCCAGGCCCACATCGACATGCAGGCCAAGTACGACGCGCGCAACCCCATCGCGTTGAAGCAGCTCGTCGCATCGGGCGCCAAGTTGCGTCCCTTCCCGCAGGACATGATGAGCGAGGCCTTCAGGCACGCCACGGCGATCTATGAGGAAACCTCCGCCAAGAACGAAAGCTTTCGCAAGATCTACGCCGACCTGTCGAAATTTCGCGCCGACCAGAACCTGTGGTTCCGCTTCACCGAGGGCACGTTCGACCGGTTCATGCAGGCGCAAAAGCTGTAGCGCAGCCGCGGCGCGCGGCGCTATCGGCAACGCGAGCCGCGCCTGGCGCGGTTCGCGTCAGTCCAGCGCGCGGAACGCCTTGAGTTCCACCACCATCCGTTCGAATTCCGAAATGAGGCCGGGATCTGCGGCATAGAACACGGCGAACTTGCCGGTCAGCGTGCGCACGTACAGCCGCGGCGCGATCAGCCAGTCCAGACCCCGCACGCGGATGACCTTGCCGTAGGCCAGCTCGCGCAGCTCCATCTTCTTGTCCCACATCCAGCTTTGGTACAGCGCCTGGGTGTCCAGGCGCGTCCTGCTGCGCACGATCCACCACCAGGTGTAGAGCATGATCGCCAGCCCCGCGAGAAACCAGCTCAGGATCGAAACCAGCCCGCCCACGACCTTGCCGCCCATCCAGAGATGCACCAGCCAGAACGCGGTGCCAAACACCAGGCCGGTGGCCAGCAGCTTGAACACGGGCGAAAAGGCGGGCCCTTCCATGCACGGGCCGGCGGAGGGGGTGAAGCGAAAGGGCGGTGGCCCCAGCGCTTCCATCGATGACGCGTTCACTTCTTGAACAGCTCGTCGATCTTCTTCTGCTCTTCGGCGGCGTCCTGCGTATCACGCTCGCCCTGTGTCTCGCCGGGCTTGAGGTCGTCCGGAGCCTTGTCGATGGCCTCGGCCGGCATCTCGATCTGGACCTTGTCGATGTCGATCTTGGCCTCCTTGTCGAGGAAAACCGTGACCGTTTCGGGAATGAATATGACGATCCCCACCAGCAGCACCTGCATGATGACCCAGGGGATGGATCCCAGGTAGATGTCGTTGGACTTCACCGGGACCGGGATGCGTTTTTCCTTGAACAGCGTGTCCGCGATGCCGCGCAGGTAGAACAGGGCGAAGCCGAACGGCGGGTGCATGAAGCTGGTCTGCATGTTCACGCACAGCAGCACGCCGAACCACACCAGGTCGATGCCCATCTTGTCGGCTACCGGTCCCAGCATTGGCAGGATGATGAAGGCGATCTCGAAGAAGTCGAGGAAGAAAGCCAGGAAGAATATGAAGATGTTGACGACGATGAGGAACCCGATTTGCCCGCCCGGCAGGCCCGTGAGCAGGTGCTCGACCCATTTGGCGCCGTCCACACCCTGGAACACCATGGAGAACACGCGCGAGCCGATCAGGATGAATACCACCATAGCCGTCAGGCGCATGGTGCCGACCATGGCCTGCCAGACCAGGGTCCAGGTCAGCCGCCGGTGGATCAGCGCCAGCACGAGCGCCCCGACGCAGCCCATGGCGCCGGCCTCGGTCGGCGTGGCGATGGCGACGTCCAGCCCGGGCAGCCCGCCCATGGAGCCCAGCACGGCGAAGATCAGCACCGCCGAGGGGATGATGCCGCGCAGGCATTTCATCCACAGCGCGAAGCCGGTCATGGTCCGCGCCGACTTCGGCACGCCCGGAATGTGGCTCGGCTTGACCAGGCCGAGCGCGAAGGTGTAGAGCGCGAAGATCAGCACCTGCATGATCGAGGGGCCCCACGCGCCCTTGTACATGTCGCCGACCGAGCGGCCCAGCTGGTCGGCCATCACCACCAGCACCAGCGACGGCGGCACCAGCTGCGTGATGGTGCCCGAAGCGGCCAGCACGCCGGTGGCGTAGCGCATGTTGTAGCCGTAGCGCATCATCACGGGCAGCGAAATCAGCGCCATGGCGATCACCTGGCCGGCCACCGTGCCGGTGATGGCGCCGAGGATGAAGCCGACGATGATGACCGAATAGCCCAGGCCGCCGCGCACCGTGCCGAACAGCTGCCCCATCGAATCGAGCATGTCCTCGGCCAGCCCGCACTTCTCGAGGATCGCCCCCATGAAGGTGAAGAAGGGAATGGCCAGCAGCAGGTCGTTCGACAGGATGCCGAACACGTTCAGGGGCAGGTTCGCCATGAAACTGGCCGGGAACCAGCCCATCTCGATGGCGAAGAAACCGCTGGCCAGGCCCAGCGCGGCCAGCGAGAAAGCGACCGGAAAGCCGATCAGCATGATGAAGACGAGCGCGCCGAACATGAATGGCGCAAAGTTTTCCATTTGCATGGTTTTTTAAGTCCCGGGTAATGCTTGTATGTTTTTCCGGTGGCAGCCGATTTACTGCACGGGCTTTTCGTAATGGGTGTCCATCTTGTAGATGCCCTTGAGGTAGCAGATCCGCTTGACGATCTCCGACAAGCCTTGCAGGAACATCATGGCGAAGCCCAGCGGCAGCATCAGCATGGCGGGCCAGCGCACCAGGCCGCCGGCATTGCTGGACATCTCGTGCGTCAGGAACATCTTGACCAGCAACGGCCATGAAAGATAGGCCAGCAGCCCCATCACCGGCATCAGGAAGAAGATCAGCCCGAACAGGTCGACGTACACCGGCATGTTGCCCTTGAGCTTGCCGTAGATCAGATCCACCCGCACGTGCTCGTTGAGCCGCAATACGGCCGGCGCGCCCAGCATGACGATGCCGGCGAACAGGTACCATTGGATCTCGAGCCACCCGTTCGAACTGATGGCAAGCAGGTAACGCACGAAGGCGTTGCCCGCCGAAATCAGGGCGGTCAGAAGAACCGCGAGCGAGGCGGCCCATCCGATCCTTTCGCTGATCCAGTCAACGCCCAGGGAAAATTTCAGGAGTGCTGACACTGCTTGGCTCCGTAGAATATGGGTAATAAATATGCGGTAGGGGCTCTTGCGGGCTTAGCCGTAAATACTACGCCCTTAGCGCTGAAGAATCCCTGACGAAGCGCGCTCGGGTTTACCCCGACGCGTGTCAAGCCGATGCCACCGACCCTTCCTGAAGCGAACCCCGCATCCATCGACACGCATGATATGCGCCGCGCCGGCCGGGAGCTGCTGTCGCTGGCGCTGATGGACGCGCGCAATCACACACTGCACCTGCTGGCCCACTTCGAGCGCGCGGCCGGCCAGCAAGCGCTGCATGTGCCGCAGCAGCCCGAGCTGGAGTTGCCTGCGTGGCTGGCGGGCCATATCGGCTGGATGGCCGAATACTGGATCGGACGCAATCCGCAACGAAACCTCGGGCCTTCTTGCCCCGCCGATACGGTGCGCCTGGCATCGATCGAACCCATGGCCGACCGCTGGTTCAATCCCGCGCTGGCGCCGCACGCCGTGCGCTGGCAATTGGACCTGCCCGACTTCGAGGCCATCCGCGCCTATCTGCTGGAAACGCTGGAAAGCACGCTCGAACTGCTTGACAAGACGCCCCAGGACGACGAGTGCCTGTACTTCTTCCGCGTCGCCCTGTTCCATGAAGACCTGCGGTGCGAGCAGTTGCTGACCCTGGCGCAAACGCTGGGGTTGCCATTGAAGCTGGCGTTGCCCGCGGGGCTGCAGGCGCGCGAGGCCGTTCTGGTGCCCGCGGGCCATTGGCAGCTTGGCTCCGCGCCCGGCGGTTTCGTCTTCGACGTGGAGAAGTGGGCGCACGACGTCGCGGTGCCCGAGTTCGAGATCGATGCGCAGCCGGTCGGCTGGGGCCAGTACGTGGAGTTCGTCGACGACGGCGGCTACGACCGTCCGGAGTTCTGGATGCCCGACGGCTGGAACTGGCTGGAGCGGCAGGCCCGGCAGGAGGGCCGGCGCGGCCCCCGTTACGTGGAGCAGATCGGCGCGGCCAGCGGCGCGGTGATGCAGACGCATTTTGGCAAGGCGGCGCGCATGTCGGCGAGCCAGAGCGCGATGCACGTCACCTGGTGGGAGGCCGATGCGTGGGCGCGCTGGGCCGGCCGGCGCCTGCCGACCGAGGTCGAATGGGAAATGGCCGCGCACACGGCCGCGCGCCGCGGCTTTCGCTGGGGCGACGTGCGCGAGTGGACCGCGAGCACGCTGCGCCCCTGGCCCGGCTTTAGCGCGGACGCCTGGAGCCTGCACACCGATTTCGAGGCGCACGCGAACTTCGGACGCGCCCGCGTGCAGCGGGGCGCATCGTTCGCCGCGCGCTCGCGCATGAAGCATCCGAAATTCCGCGGCTTCGCGCTGCCCGAACGCGACGATGCGTTCGTCGGTTTTCGCACCTGCACGTTGTAGCAGGCGCCCATGACTGCGCGATTGCGAGCCAGCTGACAGCGCTCGCTATTTCTTCTTGCGCGGAAAATCCCACCAGGGCAGTTGCGCGTGCAGGCTGAGCACCTGTCCGCAACGCACCGGCTGGTAGCCGGGCAGCGCCGCCATCCGTTTCTGCCAATCGGGGCTGCGCAGCACCTGCAGCAAGGCCTGGACCGGCGCCTGGTCCAGCGCGGCCTTCAGGCAGACGAGGTAATAGTCCTCCTGCACGAGCGGCACGAAATCGAGCCCGCGTGATCGCGCCGCCGCCTCGATCCCCAGGCCCGCGTCGGCCGCACCCGACGCGATGGCCTGCGCCACGGCCGCGTGCGACGGCTCCGTGTTGCCATAGCCCGGCAGGTCGGCCGGGCGCATTTTCAGCTGGGCCAGCAGCTCGTCGAGCAGCACGCGCGTGCCGGTGCCCAGTGCGCGGTTGATGAAGCGGGCACGCAGGCGCGGCAGGTCGGCCAACCCGGCCAGTCCCAACGGATTGCCCGGCGCCACGAGCAGCCCCTGGTTGCGTTGCGCGAAGCCGATGATCTTGTGGCGGCCCGGCTGCAACAGCGGCTGGTACGTGCGCTGCGCGAGGGTGCCCCGGTCAGGCGGACGCGGCGTGTGAAATCCGGCCATCACGCAACGGCCCTCGTTGAGCGCGCTGATCGCGTCCACACTGCCGCAAAAGCGGATGTCCAGGTGCAGGCTCGCGCGTGAAGCCGCATGCTCGCGCAGCGCGGGCAGCGCGTCGTCGTGGCTGGCAAACAGCGTGAGCACATGCGCGGCGTCATCGAAGGCCACCGCGAAGGCGCGCTCGAGGTCGGCATGAAGCGCCTCGATCTGCGGCGCGAGGCGCGCTTGCGCCTGGCGCTCGGCCCACAGCAGCTTGTCGCCGAACTCCGACAGGCGCGCCGGCTGGCCCTTGTCCCATACGATGAGGCTGTGGCCGAGTTCCACTTCCCAGCGCTTGAGCTCGCCCCACACGTGACGGTAGGACAGCCCCATTCCCTTCGCGGCCGCCGAAATCGAACCTTGTTCGCGCACCGCATTGAGCAAGTCCATCAGCGCATTGCGCAGGACGCCCGCGCCGCCTTGGGGCGCCAGTGAGTAGGAGAGTTCGACCTTGCGCATGGAAGGCCGAGTATGTCGCATCGCGCGTCTTCTCGCTGCCGGGCTGCGCGCCTATGCAGGCGGTTGCATAGCTCGCTAGTCCCCATGCGCCGGTGCTGCGGACCGCTTAGCATGGAGGCCGATGAACACGTTTTCCGACAGCGCGGCGACAGCGCTTGCTCTCGTTGCCGGACTGGACCCCACGCTGCTTTCTATCGTTGCGCGCTCGCTTGCCGTCAGCGGCGTGGCCTGCGCGCTCGCCTGCGCCTTGGGCTTGCCGCTGGGCGCGTGGCTGGGCGTCAGCCGTTTCACCGGTCGCGGCGCACTGCTGACGCTGCTCAATACGATGCTGGCGCTGCCTTCCGTGGTGGTGGGG
>DATMBW010000585.1:0-2426 GCA_035559095.1 Ramlibacter sp. | reverse complement strand
TCGCGCTTGTTCGCCTCCAGCGACTTGAGCTTGAAGCGGGCCGAACCGAACGCACCGGACGGCGTGGAACGCAGCAGCGCGATGGCGGCCGCGGATTCCCTGCTGGTGTCGATCAGGTCTTCGGTTAGTGCGCCGATGATGCCGTTGCGTCCGGCGAAGACCTTGCCGATCCTGTCCGATTGCGCGCGCGCGGTTTCGATCACGCCGCAAGCCGATGCGTTGATGACGGCGGTGACGCCGCCCGATTGCGCGTAGAACGCGTTCTTCTTCCTGGCCATGTTGTTTCCTCTGTTGGCGTTGGTGACGAATGTCTTCGCCCTCCGGCTTCAACGACGAATGACTCTCGCGTCATTCGTCATTTGTCATCCGTCACTTGTCATCTAATCGGCGATGGCGCGCGTCACGACCTCGCGGACATCGTTGCTCAGATCGGGCTTGGCCGCCACCCGCGCGATCGCTTCGCGCGCGGCGCCGCGCAACGGCTCGACCAGTTTCTTCCATCGGTCCAGGGCCCGCGCCAGGCGCGCTGCCACCTGCGGATTGATGGCGTCCAGCTCGATGACGCGTTCGCACCAGAACACGTAGCCCGCCGCATCCGGGCGATGGAAGGCCCCGGGGTTGGCGCTGCAGTAGCTGAAGATCAGGCTGCGGGCGCGGTTGGGGTTGCGGATGTTGAAGTCCGGGTGGGTCATCAGCTGCTTGACGGCGGGCAGCACGTCGCCGCCGCGGTCCGGCGCGCCGGCCTGCAAGGCGAACCACTTGTCCAGCACCAGGGGATCGTTGCTGAACATGGCGTGGAAGCGTTGCAACGCCTGCCCGGCCAGTTCATGCCCGCTGCCGACCAGGGCGGCCAAGGCATTGAAACGGTCGGTCATGTTGCCCGCGTCCTTGAAGCGCTGCAGTGTCTTGCCCGGCCAGACGGTGTCGCCTTGAAGGCGCGCCGCCAGGCACAGGTGCGCCAGCGCCATGCCGGCCAGAGCCCTGCGCCCCGACGAGACGGGATCTGGCCGGTAGGCGCCGCCTTCGCGGTGGGCGTCGTAGGCCCACTCCCAGTCGGAATACAGTGACAACGCCAGCTGCTCGCGCATCGCTTCGCGTACAGCGTGCACGCGCTGCGGATCGACCACCTCCAGCTGTTCGGCGATGTACGTCTCGGCCGGCAACGTGAGCACCAGTTCCTTGAAGGCGGCATCGAGCGTCGGATGGCGCAGGATGGCGCGCATGGCCTCCACGTAGGGAGCGTCCAGGCGAATGTCGCCGGCGGCGAGTCCGGGCTCGCCTATGAAGCGCATGGCGCGGTTTACCGCCAGGCGCTGGCCCGCTTCCCAGCGGTTGAACGGATCGCTGTCGTGCGCAAGCAGCGTGAGCAGCTGCTCTTCGCTGTAGTCGAACTCCAGGATCACCGGCGCGCTGAAGCCGCGCAGGATCGAAGGCACGGGTTCGGCCTGGAGGCCCGGGAAACTCAAGGTCTCGCTGGCTTGGGTGAGCACATGCATGCCCGTGGTCAATTCGACGCCATCGGGCTGGATCAGGCCCAGGCTGACCGGAATGACGAACGGCTCTTTCCCGGCCTGGCCCGGCGTGGGCGGGCAGCTTTGCGCCAGGGTCAGGTTGTAGATGCGCGAGTCGGCGTCGTAATGGCCGGTCGCCCTGATGCGCGGCGTGCCGGCCTGGCTGTACCAGCGTTTGAACTGGGGCAGCAACTGGGCCAGCCTGGATTCCGGGTTGGCGTCGGCGATCGCCTGCGCAAAATCGTCGCAGGTGACCGCGTGCCCGTCATGGCGCTGGAAGTACAGCGTCAGGCCCTTGGCGAAGCCGTCGCGGCCCACCAGGGTCTGCATCATCCGCACGACCTCGGCGCCCTTTTCATACACCGTCACGGTGTAGAAATTGTTGATCTCCAGGTACTGGTCGGGCCGCACCGGATGGGCCATCGGGCCCGCGTCCTCGGGGAACTGCGCGGTGCGCAGCACCCGCACGTCCTCGATGCGCTTGACGGCCCGTGCCGAGGGCGCCCCGGCCAGGTCCTGGCTGAATTCCTGGTCGCGAAATACCGTCAGCCCCTCTTTCAGGCTCAGCTGGAACCAGTCGCGGCAGGTGACGCGGTTGCCGGTCCAGTTGTGGAAGTATTCGTGGCCCACCACGCTTTCGATGTTGCTGAAATCGACGTCGGTCGCCGTGGCCTGGTTGCCCAGCACGTACTTGGTGTTGAAGATGTTCAGGCCCTTGTTCTCCATGGCGCCCATGTTGAAGTCGCTCGTGGCGACGATCATGAAGCGCTCCAGGTCGAGCGAAAGGCCAAAACGCGCTTCGTCCCAGGCGACCGATGCCATCAGCGAATTCATCGCGTGTTCGGTCTTGTCGAGGTCGCCCGCGCGCACGTACACCTGCAACAGGTGTTCCTTGCCGTTGCGCGCGGCGATGCA
>DATMBW010000584.1:0-6023 GCA_035559095.1 Ramlibacter sp. | reverse complement strand
CAACTTCATCTGCATAAACTTACCTCCAGAGTAGGAAAAGGTTGAGATTATTTTTGGACTCAACGGCGGCGAACATATCGCAATTTCCCCGCCTAAACCATAGGGGATTGTCAGGTGAAAGCCATAAGGGCGATTACAGGGGTCACGGTTTTGCTAATGGAAGGGTTTGCCCCTCCGGGAGGTTCAGGGACGCCGGTTTGCGGCCAATTCCTCGGCAAACGCTTGCGAGACGGTTTCCCGAACCACCGATTCGATTTCCTCGCGCAACAGGGGGGCGATCGACCGGGTTTGCTCGATCACCGTGGCGGCGATCGCCTCGCGCAACCGCCGCTCCAGCGTGAGGTCGATGCGCTGCATGACCCGCTGAATGATCTGGTCCTGCGAGATCCCCGGGCTGGCGGCAGGACTGCGTTCACCCGAGGTCCCGACCACTTCGGTCAACGTAGGCACATAGCGTGGGGGTGTGCGGCTGGACATCAGCGTGTCTCCTTGGGACCAAGGTCTTCGCCTTTGATGGCGTAGCCCCGCTCGGCATAGTGCTTCCAGCGCCGGCGGCCCTGCTGCCGGTCTTCGTCCTGCACGGTGACGACTTCGATCAGGCGCTCGAAGCGCTCGAAGCCCTCGGGCACGGCGGCGCCCAGGTTGACCAGCACGTGCTGGTGGGGCGCGGACAGCGCCGACTCGGCCAAGACCACGGGGGAAGCGGCCAAGACGCCCGGGGCGCCGGAGTCCAGGCAGTGCGGCAGGAATTCGAGCGGGGCGAAAGTCCAAAGCGCAACGTCGAGCTCACGCAGCAGTGCGCCCTCGCCGGTCACCACGACCTTGGCCCCGCTGGCGAGCGCCTTGCGCACCAGGCGGCAGGTGTGGCCCACCTTGTCCGGCGCGTTGAAATGGAACATGACCTCGGTCATCTCTTAGGCTTGGGGCTGGTGCGTTTGCGCTTTGGCCGGGAAGCCTTCGCCGGGCCGGTGCTTTGCTGGCCCAGCAGGAACTGCACCAGCAACCCGACCGGACGGCCCGTGGACCCCTTGGCCCCGCCGCTTTTCCATGCAGTGCCGGCGATATCCAGGTGCGCCCAGGGATAGTTGCCGGCAAACCGCTGCAGGAACTTCGCCGCGTTGACGGCGCCGCCGGCGCGTCCGGCCACATTGGCGACGTCGGCGAAGTTGCTCTTCAATCCTTCGGCGTACTCATCGTCCAGCGGCATGCGCCAACAGGGATCGAGCGCCTCATCGCCGGCATCCAGCAGGGCCAGGGCCAGGGCTTCGTCGGTGGCGAACAGGCCGCTTCGCACGCCGCCCAGTGCCACTACGCAGGCCCCGGTGAGCGTGGCGATGTCGATCACCGCGCGGGGCTTGAACCGCTCGGCATAAGTCAGCGCATCGCAAAGGATCAGCCGGCCCTCGGCGTCGGTGTTCAGGATCTCGATGGTCTGGCCGCTCAGGCTGGCGACGATATCGCCCGGCTTGACCGACCGCCCATCGGGCATGTTCTCGCAACTGGGAATCAGGCCGACCAGGTTGATGGCCGGGCGCAGCTCGCCGATGGCACGGAACGCACCGAGCACGCTGGCCGCGCCGCCCATGTCGAACTTCATCTCGTCCATGTCCTGCGACGGCTTGATGGAAATGCCGCCGCTGTCGAACGTGATGCCCTTGCCCACCAGCACCACGGGCGCTTCGCCCTGCGCCGCGCCCTGGTACCTCAGCACGATGAAGCGCAGCGGCTGTTCCGAGCCTTTCGCCACGGCCATGAACGAGCCCATGCCGATCTTCGCGACTTCGCTGGGGCCCAGCACCTCGCACTGCAGGCCGTGGGCCTTGGCCAGTTTCCTGGCCTCCTCGCCCAGCCGCGTCGGGGTCGCGTGGTTGGGCGGCAGGTTGCCCAGTTCACGCGCGAACTCGATGCCGTTGGCCGCCGCCCGGGCCGCGGCAAAACCGGTCTTGTGCGGCGCTGTGTCGGCCACGGCAATGGTGACCCGCTGCAGCTCGCGCCCTTCCGGCTTGGACTTGGTGGCGACGTAGACATAGCTGGCTTCGGCCGTGGCGGCGACGGCCGCGCGCACCGCATCGGGCTGCGCGTCCTGCGGCAGGCAGATGACCAGCCGTTTGGCGCCGCTCGTACGCAAGCTGCCCACGGCGGCTTGAACCGCCGCGTGAACCCGCTTGCCCGACCCGTCGCCGCAACCCGCCAGCAGCACGCGCGGGGCCGCGATGCCGGTCGTGCGGTAGGCCTGCAACAGTTTGCCCGGCTTGGCCTCGAGGTCGCCCGCCTTGAGCGCGTCGGCCGCCAGTCTCGACAGCGCGTCTTTCCCCGGCTTGAACGATTCCGTGACCAGCAGCGCCAGCGCATCGCATTTTTCGCCGGCCGCGCCCGCCAGGTCCAGGGTCTTGAGTTCGAAGTCCATAATTCGCTTCTTTTCCGTCGCTTACTGCCGATCGCGCCGATGTTATTCCATTCCTCCCTGCGCAAGGAGCTGGCCCGCAGTTTCGGCGCGACCCTGGTCGTGCTGGTGACCATCGTCATGACGATGACGCTGATCCGCACACTCGGCCTGGCAACCCGCGGCAGCGTGAACCCGCAGGACGTGATGATGGTGATGGGCTACGTGGTGCTGGGCTACTTGCCGACCATCCTCACGCTGTGCCTGTTCATCGCCATCGTCGGCACGCTGTCGCGGATGTACCGCGACAGCGAGATGGTGATCTGGTTCGCCGCCGGCCGCGGCCTGTCGGCCTTCCTGGGACCCTTGTTCCGCTTTGCCTGGCCGGTGCTGCTCGTGGTGGCGGCGCTCGCGCTGATCGTCTGGCCCTGGGCCAACCAGCAAACCCAGGAGCTGAAGTACCGGTACGGCAAACGCGGCGACCTCGAGCGCGTGGCGCCGGGCCAGTTCCAGGAGTCGGCCAGCGGCACGCGAGTGTTCTTCCTGGACAAGGACACGCCGGACAACAAGACCGGCAGGAACATCTTCATATCGACCAACGAGCACGGCAAGGAAACCGTGACCTCCGCGCGCAGCGGCCGCATCGAAGGCATCGGCGACGGCCAGTTCCTGGTCCTGGCCAACGGGCAGCGGCTGGAGAGCTCCGGCGGGGAGCAGCTGCGGATCAGCGAATTCGAGGAGCTGGCCAATCGCGTCGGGGCCAACGAGCTCGCGGCCCGCGAAATCGCTCCGGCCAAGACCCGTTCCACGCTCGCACTCGTGCGCGAGCCGACGCCGATCCACCTGGGCGAGCTGGCGTGGCGGCTGGGACTGGCGCTCGCCGCGCTGAATTTCGTGGTGATCGCGGTCTCGGTGTCCAGCGCCAACCCGCGGGCCGGCCGCAGCGGCAACCTGGTGTTCGCGCTGTTCGCCTTTGTCGTGTACTTCAACTTGCTGAACCTGGGGCAAAGCTGGGTCAGCGCCGGGCGCATCGGATTCGGCGGCTTCCTGCTCGCGCTGCATGGCGGCGTGCTGGTGGCCGGCCTTCTCTGGCTGGCCAAGCAGCACAACAACTGGACTTTGCGCCAGCTGCTGCACCGGCGCCGCAGTGCGCAGGGCGCCGCATGAGCCGGCCTGGCGAGGAGTTTTGCGCGTGAGAACGATCCGGCGCCTGATGTATCGGGAGGTGGTGGCCGCCGTCGCCTTCGTCGCGGTGGGCTTCCTGTCCCTGTTTTTCTTCTTCGATTTCGTCGACGAGTTGCCCAACGTCGGCAAGGCCGGCACCACTTACCGGCTGACCCAGGCGCTGGCCTACGTCACCTTGATGGTCCCTAGCCACTTGTACGAGCTGCTGCCGATCGCCGTGCTGATCGGCACGATCTTCGTCATGGCGCGCCTCGCGCAAAGCTCGGAATACACCATCCTGCGCACCAGCGGCCTGGGACCGTGGCGGGCGCTGCGCATCCTGCTGGCGCTGGGCCTGATCTTCGCGCTGCTGACTTTCGCGGCCGGCGACTACCTGGCTCCGGCCGCCGACCGGACGGCCCAGTTGCTCAAGGCCCGCCTGGAAGGGCGCCTCAGCATCGGCCAGACCGGCGCGTGGCTCAAGGAAAAGCAACCCTTTCACTCGTACAACGTCAACGTCAACGCCCTCACCCCGGACGGCGACATGAAGGGGATACGGATATTCGAATCCGACTCGCGTGGTTTGCTGGTGTCGCTGACCCAGGCGGCCAAAGGCCGCTTCGCCGATGACGGCGCGTGGGTGCTGGATAACGTCGAACGCAGCGACTTCACCCCGGGCGAGGGCGCCGCGCGCGTGGAACGCGTCAAGGCTCCCAGCCTGCGCTGGCCCACTGAAATCACGGCGGAGATGGTGTCGGTGGCGCTGCTCAAGCCCAACCGGATGAGCACCATCGACCTGTTCACGTACATCCGCCACCTCGAAGCCAACAGCCAGACCTCGCAACGCTACGAAATCGAGTTCTGGCGCAAGGTGTTCTATCCCTTGAGCTGTATCGTCATGGTGGTGCTGGCCCTGCCCTTCGCGTACCTGCACTTCCGCTCGGGCGGCATCACCGGCTATGTTTTCGGCGGTGTGCTGATCGGCATCAGCTTTTTCCTGCTGAACAACGTGTTCGGCTACATCGGCAACCTGCAGAACTGGTGGCCATGGCTGACGGCCGCCGCGCCCGGGCTGATCTACTCGCTCGTTTCACTGGGCGCATTCGGCTGGCTCGTGCTGCGAAGATAGCGCATGGAAGCCGGCGGCAAGGCCATCATCCTGCTCGGGCACGGCTCGCGCGACCCGCTTTGGCGCCGGCCGATCGAAGCGGTCGCGCAAAGGCTGACACGCGGGCATCCGGGCCTGGCGGTGTGCTGCGCCTACCTCGAGCTGCAGCCGCCCGATCTTGCCGCGGCTGCGGCGCAACTGGCCGCCGCCGGCGCACGGCGAGTGACCATCGTGCCGATGTTCCTGGGCACCGGGAAGCACGGACGGGACGATCCGCCACGCTTGCTCGAATCGCTGCGACAGGCCCATCCGGCCATTTACTTCGATTTGCGAGCCCCCGTGGGAGAGGACCCGCGCGTGCTCGACCTCATTGCGACGATCGCGCTGGAGTGAACTGACGAGTCGCAGCATAAGATAGCTGCGGCATAATGAATTTCTCTCTTAGAAGAAATTCGGCATGAATCTTCATCAATTCCGATTCGTGCAGGAAGCCGTCCGCCGCAACCTGAATCTGACCGAGGCGGCCAAGGCACTGCACACATCGCAGCCCGGCGTATCCAAGGCCATCATCGAACTGGAAGAGGAACTGGGCGTCGAGATTTTTGCCCGCCACGGGAAACGCCTGAAGCGCGTCACCGAACCCGGCCAGCATGTCCTGAAGAGCATCGAGCTGATCATGCGGGAGGTCGGCAACCTGAAACGTATCGGCGAGCAGTTCAGCGCCCAGGACAGCGGGACCCTGTCGATCGCCACCACCCACACCCAGGCGCGCTACGTGCTGCCGGTGCCCGTGGCCAAGCTGCGCGAGGCCTACCCCAAGGTCAACGTCAGCCTGCATCAGGGCTCGCCCGACCAGGTGGCGCGCATGGTGATCGACGAAGTCGCGGAGATCGGTATCGCCACCGAATCCCTGTCCGACTACCAGGAACTGGTGACCCTGCCCTGCTACGAGTGGCAGCATGTGCTGGTGCTGCCACTGGCCCATCCGCTGGCGAAGAAAGAACGCATCCACCTCGAAGACCTGGCCGCGGAACCGCTGATCACCTACCACCCCTCGTTCACGGGACGCACGCGCATCGACAGCGCTTTCGCGCACAAGAAACTGCAACCGCGCATCGCGCTCGAGGCCATCGACTCCGACGTGATCAAGACCTACGTGCGCCTGGGCCTGGGCATCGGCATCGTTGCCGAAATGGCCGTGCGCGACGACGGCAGCAACAGCGACCTGGCGGTGCGTCCGCTGGGCAACCTGTTCGGCCAGAACCTGGCGCGCGTCGCCTTCAAGCGCAGCGCCTACCTGCGCAACTTCGTTTATAAATTCGCCGAGCTGCTGTCCGACCGGCTCGACCGCAACCTGATTGCCAAGGC
>DATMBW010000583.1:0-15510 GCA_035559095.1 Ramlibacter sp. | reverse complement strand
CAGCACCGCAAGGCGGCTCTGGTGGTTCGCAGCTGCGCGCTGTTCCGGCATTCGGCGCCAAAGCGCCGTCTTGATGCCGGGTGAACCGGGTGTGAAGGGAGATGCACGAGGGCTGCCTATGCAGCCAAGCCTCAAATTATCGCACGTTCAGGACTTTGCTGCAACGATGCCGGCGCTTTCCAACCTCAGAAAGTGCGCGCGGTAGTGCGCGAGTTCGTCGATCGACTCGTGAACATCGGCCAGCGCGGTGTGCTTCTGCTGCTTCTTGAACGAGTTGTAGACGTCCGGGCGCCAGCGCCTGGCCAGTTCCTTCAACGTGCTCACGTCGATGTTGCGGTAGTGGAAAAACGCTTCCAGCCGGGGCATGTATTTCACGAGGAAGCGCCGATCCTGCCCGATGCTGTTGCCGCACATGGGCACCGCGGCCTTCGGCGCGTACTGCGCCACGAACTCGAGGATCTGCTGTTCAGCCTGGGCCTCCGTGATGAACGAGGCCTTGACCTTGTCGATCAGGCCGCTGCGGCCGTGCGTGCCCTTGTTCCACGAGTCCATGCGGTCGAGTTGCTCCGGACTCTGATGGATCACGAGCACCGGCCCCTCGATGCGCGGTTCGAGGTCGGGGCCGGTCGCGATGACCGCGATCTCGATGAGCCGGTCGGCTTCGGGGTCGAGCCCCGTCATCTCACAATCGACCCAGATCAGGTTCTGGTCGCTCTTGGCAAGGGTGGCGGCGGGTGCGGATACGGCTTCTGACATGCTCGCGATTGTCGCCGATGGCCTAAACTCACATTCGATGACGCCCTCGTACCTTCTGACCCTTGCGTTCGCCGCCTTCCTGCTGGCCGGCCTGACGGTCAAATTGTGGCTGGCATCGCGCCAGATCAGGCACGTGGCCCGGCATCGCGACACGGTGCCGCCCGCGTTCGCCGCGATGGTCCCGCTTGCCGCGCACCAGAAGGCGGCCGATTACACGATTGCCAAGACGCGCTTCGGCCTGCTGGAGCTGGCGTTCGGCGCCGTCGTCTTGCTGGGCTGGACGTTATTGGGCGGGCTCGACCTGCTGAACCAGGCGCTGCTGCGCTGGCTGGGCGGCGGCATGGCACAGCAGCTGACGCTGCTGGTCGGCTTCGCGCTGATTGGCGGCGCGCTCGAGCTGCCCTTCACGCTGTACCAGACCTTCGTGATCGAGGAGCGCTTTGGCTTCAACAAGATGAGCTTGAGGCTCTGGCTGGTGGACCTCGCGAAGTCCACGGCGCTCGGCGCGGCGATCGGGCTGCCCATCGCCGCACTGATCCTCTGGCTGATGGGCGCCGCGGGGACCATGTGGTGGCTGTGGGCCTGGGCAGTCTGGATGGGGTTCAACCTGGTGCTGCTGGTGGTGTATCCGACGTTCATCGCGCCGCTGTTCAACAAATTCAAGCCGCTCGAGGACGAAACCCTGAAGGCGCGAGTCACGGACCTGATGCGGCGTTGCGGCTTCGCGGCCAAGGGCCTGTTCGTGATGGACGGCAGCAAGCGCAGCGCCCATGCCAACGCCTACTTCACCGGTTTCGGGGCGGCCAAGCGTGTCGTGTTCTACGACACGCTGCTGGCCAAACTGTCCCCCGGCGAGGTCGACGCGGTGCTGGCGCACGAGCTGGGCCACTTCAAGCACAAGCACATCATCAAGCGCATCGTCGGCCTGTTCGCGCTGAGCCTGGCCGGCTTTGCCTTACTGGGATGGTGTTCGACCCATGCCTGGTTCTACACCGGGCTCGGCGTGCGCCCCAACCTGACCGGGCCCAACGACGCCGTGGCGCTGCTGCTGTTCATGCTGGCCGTGCCAGTGTTCTCGTTTTTCGTCTCGCCGCTGCTCGTGCTGCTGTCGCGCAAGCACGAGTTCGAGGCCGACGCCTATGCCGTGCGGCAAACCAGCGGCCGGGACCTGTCCACGGCCCTGCTCAAGCTGTACGAAGACAACGCCTCCACGCTCACGCCGGACCCGGTGTTCGTGAGGTTCTACTATTCGCATCCCCCGGCCTCCGAGCGCCTGGCGCGGATGACCGCCGGGAGTGCCGCATGACCACGATGCTGAAGAAGAAGGACTGGTCCCTGACGCCGCGCCGCGCGCTGACTGCCACCGAAATCGTGGCGCGCCTGGCCGCGGTGCCGGGCTGGAAACTCACCGGCGACGGGGCGGACGTCGCGATCGAGAAGACCTACGGCTTCGACGACTATTACGAAACGATCTCGTTCGTGAACGCCGTGGCCTTCGTCGCCAACGCGCAGGACCATCACCCCGACCTCTCGGTGCACTACAACCGCTGCGTCGTTCGGTTCAATACGCACGACGTCAAGGGCCTGTCCGAAACGGATTTCGAATGCGCGGCGCAAGTCGACGCCCTGCTGGCGTGAGGATGGAGAGGTTTGGCTGAGCGCGCGGCGCTCGACGCCGGGCTGGTGGTCGCCGGCTACGGCCGCCACTTCCTGGTCGAGACCCCGGAGGGCGAACGCCTGATCTGCCACCCCCGGGGCAAGAAAAGCGAGGCGGTGGTCGGCGACCGCGTCCTGTGGCAGGGATCGCACGATGAGGGAACGATCGAGAAGATCGAGGAGCGGCGCAACCTGTTCTACCGGCAGGACGAAATCCGCACCAAGTCCTTCGCCGCCAACCTGGACCAGGTGCTGATCCTGATTGCCGCCCAACCCGAATTCTCCGAAAGCCAGCTCGCGCGGGCCCTGATCGCGGCCGAGGCCGAGCGCATCACGCCGGTCATCGCGTTGAACAAGAGCGACCTGGTCGAATCCTTCGAGCGCGCGTGGACCCGCCTGTTGCCTTACCAGCGCATGCATTACGGGGTGCTGCCCCTGTCACTCAAGCACTCGGGACCGGTCGACCGCGAACACCTGCTCAAGCACCTGGCCGGCAAGACCACCCTGGTGCTGGGCCCGTCGGGCGCCGGCAAGAGCACCCTGATCAACCTGCTGGCGCCCGGCTCGCTGGCACAGACGGGCGAGATTTCGCAGGCGCTGAACGCGGGCAAGCACACCACGACCAGCACCACCTTGTATTGGGTCGACAGCCAGCGCACCACGGCGCTGATCGACTCGCCCGGTTTCCAGGAATTCGGCTTGAACCACATCGAGCCGACGCAGCTGGCCGGGTGCATGCCCGATCTCGCGGCGCAGCTGGGAAACTGCAAGTTCTACAACTGCACCCACCTGCACGAGCCGGGTTGCGGCGTGATCGGGGCGGTCGGCGCGGGCGACGAGGGCATCACGCCGTCGCGCTATCGCATCTACCAGGAACTGTTCGCGGAGCTTTCGCAGCCGGAGCGGTTCTAGTCGTCGAGGCCGGAAACAGAGAAACAGAGAAAGTCGTTGTCATTGCGGGCCAGACCCGCAATCCATGCATTCCTGGATGCCGGGTCAAGCCCGGCATGACAATCCTTGGATCCGTGTGCCGGATCAGGCCACCGAAAGTCTTGTCCTAACCCAGCAAACGTGCCAGCGTCAGCAGCGCCAGCAGCACCATCCACAGCACTACCGAGCGCCACACCAGGCCCACGATGCTTCGCAGATGCCCGATCTCGGCCTCGCGGCCGGGCGTGCTCTCGGTATCGGCCATGGTTTCGCCGCCGGTGGTGCGAAAGCCCTGCGAGCTGTTCGGCGCGAAGGCCGACTTGAGCGCTTCCCCACCCAGCCGCACATTGACCGCCCCCGACGTCGCGGCCAGGATGACGCCGTCGTTGTCGTTGGGAAACCGCTGGGCGTAGTTGCGCCAGCAGTCGATCGCTTCCTCGAAGCTGCCGACCACCGCGAATGCCAGGGCCGTGATCCGCGCCGGCAGCCAGTCGATCACGTGCCACGCGTGGGCGGCCGCCGACTCCAGCGCGGGGCTGGCCGGCTGGATCTGGAGGTGGTTGCGGTGCTTCCAGTAGCGGGCGACGAATTCGCTCATCCGGTAGAGGACCGCGCCGGCCGGTCCCAGGCCGAAGGCGGCCAGCACCGAGAACCAGGCCAGCACGCCAAAGACATGGCGGTGCGCCGCCAGCACCGAGTACTCGACCACGTGGCGCACGATCTCGCTGCGGGGCAGTTCGCTGGCATCGACCTGCTGCCACTGCGCCAGCAGCTCGCGGGCGCGCGCTTCATCGCCGGCATCCAGCGCGTCGCGAATATCGGTGAAATGGTGGCTGAATTGCCGGAATCCCAGGGTCACGTACAGCACCGCGACGCTCCACAGGACGGCCACCGGCCATCCCAGCAACAGCACGACCGCCCAGTGCACCGCCACCGCCGCCACCGAGGGCAGCACCACGGCCAGCGTCCAGGCGACCCAGCCATGCTGCGGCTTGCCGGCGTCGAAATTCCTGCTGACCCAGCGGGCCCAGGCCCGCGCGGCGGCATGGATCGCGTTGTGCCGTGCCAAGGGACGCACCTGCTCGATGAGCAGGGCGAACAGGATGGCGAAAAAGCTCATGCGGTAATGATAAGCGCCCGTCCGTGCTGACGGGGGGCTCAGCCCCGAGCCTAGGCGGCGAGGAAGCGGTAGAAGTTGCGCAGCATGGCCGCGGTGGCGCCCCAGATGAAACGCTCCGCAGTCCCGTCCATGTAGGGCATGGAGAACCATTCGCGGCGCGCACCCGCCCATTCGAGCGCATGGCGGCGATGGTGGGCCGGGTTCATCAGGAAATCCAGCGGCACTTCGAAGGCGTCGGCGACCTCGAAGGTGTTGAGCATCAGCCGGTGGTCGGCGCTGACCAGGGCCACCACGGGCGTCACGATGAACTGGCTGCCGGTCGTGTAGGTCGGCATCTGCCCGATCACCTCGACCAGGCCGGGTTGCAGGCCGATTTCCTCCTGCGCTTCGCGCAGCGCCGTGTGGGCCGCGTCGATGTCGCTGTCATCCTGCCTGCCGCCCGGGAATGCCACCTGCCCGGAGTGGGTGGACAGGTGCGTGGTGCGCTCGGTCAGCAAGACCGTGGGCCGCTCGCGCATCACCACGGGCACCAGGACCGAAGCCCTGGCCAGCGGGCGATTGGCGAACTTGCGCTCGATCAGGATTTCCGGCTCCCAGTTGGGCGGTGCCAGGAAACGCTCGCGCAAGGCGCGCGGAGCGAGCGCCTCGCGCCCGACGGCCGGCAGGTGGCTGTCGATCCCGAGCACGGGCACCGTGCGCGGATCGAAATTCGGCAGCTTGGACAGCGGCGTGTCGGCAGGGAGCGGATCGAGAGCCATGAAGCGGGTGGATGCGTGAAGCCGCGGCGGGGCCAAAAAACGGAAAACCGCCGCGAGCGTGTTGCCCGGCGGCGGCTTTGGCGGGGTGCCCCCGGCGGACTATTCGGCGGCGGCCGGCTTGTTGTGGTGAGCCAGTTTTTCCTTGATCCGGGCCGACTTGCCGCTGCGCTCGCGCAGGTAGTACAGCTTGGCGCGGCGCACATCGCCGCGGCGCTTGACTTCGATGCTGGCAATCAACGGGCTGTAGGTCTGGAACGTGCGCTCCACGCCTTCGCCGCTGGAGATCTTGCGCACCGTGAAGCCGCTGTTCAGGCCGCGATTGCGTTTGGCGATCACGACGCCTTCGTAAGCCTGCACGCGCTTGCGGGTGCCTTCGACGACGTTGACGCTGACGATCACGGTGTCGCCGGGGGCGAATGCCGGGACCTTCTTGCCCAATCGGGCGATTTCTTCCTGCTCTAGGGTCTGGATCAGATTCATGGTTTACCTCTGTGATCGTGCCCGCGCTACGCTAAAGGCCCTGGGACGCGCCTGGTTGGCGCGAGGTCCCCGGGCGGCCGGGTAGAGGATCGAAAAGCCTTTCATTATAAGACAACTCGGGCTGGTGCCCAGCTGCCTCAAGGCAAGGCGGGGTCGCGTCCGTTGGCCAGCACGGCCTCGTCGGCCGCGGACAAGCGCCCCGCCGCGCGGGCTGCCGCGATCAGGTCGGGCCGGTGCCGCGCCGTGATCTCGAGGCGGCGGTCGCGCCGCCAGCGCTCCACTTGCACATGGTGCCCCGAGAGCAGTTCCGGCGGCGCCTTCAGGCCTTGCCACTCCTCCGGCCGGGTGTAGTGGGGGCAATCGAGCAAGCCGTCCAGCGCCGGGTTGAAGCTGTCGAACTGGTGGCTGTCCTGGTCGGCCAGGACGCCCGGCTGCAGGCGCGCCACGGCGTCCAGCAAAGCCATGGCGGCGATCTCGCCGCCCGAGAGCACGAAATCGCCGAGGCTGATCTGGACGTCGACATGCAGGTCGATGAAGCGCTGATCCACGCCCTCGTAGCGCCCGCAAACCAGCACGGCGCCCTGGCTGGCCGACCATCGCTCGACGCAGGGGTGGTCCAGCTTGCCGCCGATCGGTGAAAAAAGCACCACGGGCGTGGCATCGGCGCGCTGGGTCCTGATCGCCGCCAGGCACCGCACCAGCGGCGCGGCCAGCATGACCATGCCGGGCCCACCGCCGAAGGGCCGGTCGTCCACGCGGCGGTAGTTGCCCTCGGCGAAATCGCGCAAATTCCACAGCCGCACATCGACCTGCCTCGATTCGTAGGCGCGGCGGGTCACTCCGGTCGCCAGGAACGGCGCGAACAGCTCGGGAAACAAAGTGATGACGTCGAAACGCATGGCCGCATATTAGGCCCTGCGGGAGCCCCAGGCAGCGGCTAGTAATCCGGTTGCCAATCGACCGTGATGATCTTGCCCGGCAGGTCCACGGCGTCCACGTACGCGGACACGAAGGGGATCATCCGCTCCATAGGCTTGCCTTGTTCCAGGTATTCCACCACCAGCACCGTCTGCGGGCCGGTGGACAGCAGGTCCTTGACCCGGCCCAGCGCCAGCCCTTCGCGGTTGAGGACTTCCATGCCGATCAGGTCGACCCAGTAGTACTCATCGGCGCCCGCGGTGGGAAAACTCGAACGGCGAACGAAGATGCGCGCGCCCTTGAGCGCTTCGGCCGCGCCGCGGTCGTCCACCTCCTGGGCGCTGGCCACGATCGTGTCCGAGTGCTCCCGGGCCTCGCGCACGCGCAGCAGCATCGCACCCGAAAAGGCCTTGGCGCCTTGTTCGGACGGCAGCAGGTACCAGCGTTTGGAAGAAAAAAGCGCTTCGGGCGAAGCGCTGTGGGGCAGGACCTTGAACCACCCCTTGACGCCCCAGGCGTCGGCGATGCGCCCGACTTCGACGGCGTCCGCCGGAAGTTCGGCGGGTTCGAGCCCGGGCAACACTCAGGCGCCGCCGTGCCCGGGGGGCAGCCAGGCGAGGCCGGGTGTGGAGGTCACTTGATTCAGGCCGCCTTGGCCGCGGCTTGCTTGAGCAGCCGCTCCACCGTGGGGGACGCTTGCGCGCCGACACCGCGCCAATAGGTCAGGCGGTCCTGCGCGACGCGCAGGCTTTCCTCGTTGTCCTTGGCGATGGGGTTGTAGAAGCCGAGCCGCTCGATGAAGCGGCCGTCGCGGCGTGTGCGCTTGTCGGCAACGACGATGTTGAAGAACGGGCGGGCTTTCGCGCCGCCGCGGGAGAGTCGAATGACGACCATGATTTATCCTTGGGTGGTGAGGGAAAAATTTTCCCTCTGGTCTTTCCAGCGTTGAGACACGCGCTATTGGCCACCCGGCCAGCGACACGCTGTAGAGAGCCCGCCATTATATCGTTTCCGATTCTTATGAGCACCATACGCGCCAGCACCGAGCAGGACTTGCCCGCCATCACCGCGATTTACGCCCACCATGTGCTCAGCGGCACGGCGACTTTCGAGACCACGGCGCCCTCGCAGGACGAGATGGCGGCGCGCCGGGCGGACGTGTTGGGCAAGGGGCTGCCCTACCTGGTCGCCGAGGAAGACGACCGGGTTCTGGGCTTTGCCTATTGCCAGTGGTTCAAGCCCCGCCCGGCCTACCGCTTTTCCGCGGAGGACTCGATCTACCTGCACCCGGACGCCAGCGGCAAGGGCCTGGGCCGCAGGCTGCTTGCCGAACTCGCGGCGCAGGCCGAGGCCGCCGGCATCCGCAAGCTCATGGCCGTCATCGGGGACTCGGCCAACGCCGCCTCGATCGCCGTCCACCGTTCCATCGGCTTCGAGCCGGTGGGCGTATTCAAGTCCTGCGGCTGGAAATTCGGCAAATGGCTGGACATCGTGCTGATGGAAAAGACGCTGGGCGAAGGCGACGCCACGCCACCGGAGCGCGCCGCGGGATGAAGAACAAGACGCTCGCCAGCTGGCTGGCCCTGGTCGGGGGGCCGCTGGGCCTGCACCGCTTCTACCTGCACGGCTGGGGCGACCTCGCCGGCTGGGCCCTGCCGATCCCTACGGCGCTGGGCCTTTATGGCATCGGGCGCATCCTGCGTTACGGGCAGGACGACCAATGGAGCTGGGTGCTGGTGCCGTTGTTGGGCTTCACCGTCGCCGGATGCGCCCTCACCGCCATCGTCTACGGCCTGATGACGCGCGAACGCTGGAATGGCCGCTTCAACCGGTCCGTGCCGCAAGACGCGCCCGCCGGCGCGACGAACTGGTTCACGATCGGCGCGGTGGTGCTTTCGTTGCTCATTGGCGCCGCCGTGCTGATGGCCAGCATCGCCTTCAGCTTCCAGCGCTATTTCGAGTACCAGGTCGAGGAAGGCCGCAAGATCTCGCAGTAAGCCCGCCATCGGGCATGCCGGATCATGGATTGCGGGTAAGGGCCCGCAATGACAATAACCTGTCATCCCGGACCCCGGATCAGGTCCGGGGCAGGCCCGATCCGGGATCCATGACTTCCTGGATTGCGGGTCAGGGCCCGCAATGACAGCCCTCAGAAGATCTGGAGGCTGGCCCAATAGGCGATCGCGGCGACGAAAGCGCTGGCCGGAATGGTGAAGATCCACGCCCACACGATGTTGCCGGCCACGCCCCAGCGCACCGCGCTGGCGCGCTGGCTCGAGCCAACGCCGACGATGGCGCCCGTGATGGTGTGGGTGGTCGACACCGGAATACCCAGCGCCGTGGCCAGGAACAGGGTGATCGCACCGCCCGTTTCGGCGCAGAAGCCCCCGACCGGCCGCAGTTTCGTGATCTTCTGGCCCATGGTCTTGACGATGCGCCAGCCGCCGAACATGGTGCCCATGCCGATCGCCAGGTAGCACGCGATCACCACCCACGTCGGCGGGGACGACGCACCGGCCGCCACGTACCCGGTGGCGATCAGCAGCATCCAGATGATGCCGATGGTCTTTTGCGCGTCGTTGCCGCCGTGGCCCAGGCTGTAGGCGCCGGCGGAGACGAGCTGCGCGCGCCGGAACCATCGATCCACGCGCGACGGCGTGGCGCGACGGAACACCTGCGACACCAGGACCATCATCAGCGAGCCGAGCAGGAAACCGAGCACCGGTGACACGAAGATGAAGAGCACCGTCTTCCAGACGCCGCTGGCGATGAGCGAGCTCGCTCCGGACTTGGCGATCACGGCCCCCACGATGCCGCCGATCAATGCATGCGATGAACTGCTGGGTATGCCGTAGTACCAGGTCACCAGGTTCCATGCGATGGCGCCCAGCAGCGCGCCGAACACGACGTGGGTGTCGACCACGCCGGGGTGCACGATGCCCTTGCCCACCGTCGCGGCCACGCTCAGCTTGAAAATGATGATGGCCAGCACATTGAAGAACGCCGCGAAAATCACCGCGTGGCCCGGTTTGAGCACGCCGGTGGACACCACCGTCGCGATCGAATTGGCCGCGTCGTGAAAACCGTTCATGAAATCGAAAGCCAGCGCCAGCGCCACCAGCAGGAGCACTACCCAGAAGGCCGTTTGCGCGCTTGCCATGCCGCTAGCCCCCGGTTTTCAGGAATGCTCGAGGACGATGCCCTCGATCACGTTGGCGACGTCCTCGCACTTGTCGGTGATGGTTTCCAGCAACTCGTAGATGGCTTTGAGCTTGAGCACCTCGCGCACGTCCGGCTCCTCGCGAAAGAGCTTGCTCATGGCCGAGCGCATGACCCGGTCGGCGTCCGACTCGAGCTTGTCGATCTCCTCACAGGTCTTCAGGGCGGCCTCGGCCGTCGCCGGGTCGGCCAGTTTGCCCATCATGTAGACCGCTTCCTTGACCCGTTCGCAGGACTTGACGCTCAGGTCCGTCAGGCGCGTGATCTCTTCGGTCATGTGGCGCACGTCGTACAGCGCCATGGTTTCGGCCGAATCCTGGATCAGGTCGCACACGTCGTCCATCGTGTTGATCAGCTTGTGGATCTGGTCGCGGTCGATCGGCGTGATGAAGGTCTTGTGGATCAGGCGGTTGACCTCGTGCGTCACCCGGTCGGCCGCGCGCTCGGCATTGTCAACGTCGCGGTTGTATTGCTCGCGCAGGTGCAGATCGTTGTAGTTCGCCACCAGTTTGGAAAACGCCCGGGCCGCCTCGACGATGCGGTCGGCGTGGTGGTTGAACATCTCGAAGAAATTGCCTTCGCGCGGCAGCAGCTTGCCGAACAGCATTGCTGGCTCCTGGTTTTGGGGGATCGTTCCGGTTTGCGGCGAGTGTAACGTGAGCCGTCGCACCTCATGCGTTGCGGAAGATGAAATACACGGCGCCGATCATGCAGAGGCCGGCCCAGACGTAATCGAGCTTGAGCGGCTCCTTGAGGTAAAACACGGCAAAAGGCACAAATACGGCCAAAGTGATCACCTCCTGCATGATTTTGAGCTGACCGACGGTCAGGCCCGCCTGCTGGAAGCCGATCCGGTTGGCCGGCACCTGGAACAGGTACTCCGCCAGCGCGATGCCCCAGCTCGCCAGGGCGGCCAGATACCAGGGCGCCGTCGCGAGATTCCTCAGGTGGCCGTACCAGGCCATCGTCATGAAGACATTGGAGGCAACCAGCAGCAGGATCGCCTGCAGCGAAAATGGAAGCGGGGAAAGCGTGCTCATGGGTAAATTATCGGAGACGGGCCAGGCGCTGGCCGGGCTGGGCTACGTGCATGCCGACGCGCATCTGCTGGTTGTGGAAAAACCAGCCGGCTTGTTGAGCGTGCCCGGACGCGGCGCCGGCAAGCAGGACTGCGTGGCCGCGCGCGTGAGCCGCGTCTATCCCGATGCCCTGGTGGTGCACCGGCTCGACATGGCGACCTCCGGCCTGTTATTGATGGCGCGGGGTGCGGTGATGCAGAGGCACCTCTCCCGCGACTTCGCGCAGCGGTGCATCGGCAAGCGCTACGTCGCCGTTGTCGCGGGCCGACTGGACGGGCCGGCTGCGGCGTCCGGCGGCTGGGCCTTGATCGACCTGCCGCTGGCGGCCGATTGGCCCAACCGGCCGCGCCAGATCGTCGACCCGGCGCGCGGCAAGCCAAGCCAGACCCGGTGGCGGGTGCTGGCCTACGACGGCGGCACCGATTCCACCCGGCTGGAACTCGAGCCCATCACAGGGAGATCGCACCAGTTGCGGGTGCACCTGCAATCGCTGGGGCACCCGATCCTCGGCGACTGTTTGTACGCGCCGCCGGGCGTCCAGGCGCGGGCACCCCGATTGCTGCTGCATGCCAGCACATTGCAGTTGGCGCATCCGGCAACCGGCGAGCCGCTGGCGTGGTCGAGCGCCGCCCCGTTTTGAAGCGCGCGGAACTCGCCTTCGCCGCGCGCGTCTGACCAGGACGCCTTGCCGGAGACCGCCATGCCCTCTCGCCTGCTCAACCGCCGCGCCGCGGCGGCCGCTCTGGCCGCCTTGCCCATGGTCTGGACCGGGGTCCGGGCCCAGGGTGCGGCCGTGCGGCGCCCGACGCCTTCGCAAACCGAAGGGCCGTTCTACCCGGTGAGCCTGCCGGCGGATTCCGATTTCGACTTGCTGCGCAACGGCGCCTTGAACTACACGCGGGGCCAGCCCGCCTGGGTCGAGGGCAGCGTCACCGACTTGCAGGGAAAGCCCGTCGCCGGCGCGCAGGTCGAGATCTGGCAGTGCGATGAGACGGGCCACTACCACCATCCGGGCGACAGAGGCACGGCCGATCCGGCATTCCAGGGGTTCGGCCGCGTCACCGTCGGCGCCGACGGGCAATACCGCTTCCGCACCATCCGGCCGGCGCCGTACAGCGGCCGCACGCCGCACATTCACGTGAAAGTGAAGCTCGGATCGCGCGAACTGCTGACCACGCAGTTGTATGTCGCGGGCGACCCGCACAACGAGCGCGACTTCCTCTGGCGCAGCCTGGGCGCCGATGCGCGCGCGGCCGTCACGGTCCCGTTCCAGGCCGGCAACGACGGGTTGCGGGCGTCGTTTCCGATCGTGGTCGCGGCGTAGGTCGCCAAGGAGAAACTCCCGTACGCGAAGGGCGTCTTCGCGCCCGTCGCGTACGGGTGTCCGGCTGCTTGCCCTGCGTCGCGCTACGATCTCGGAATGGCGCGACACCTCACCATCGTCACCGGCGCTTCGCGTGGCATGGGCTTGGCCCTGGCCGAGCAACTGCTCGATGCCGGCCATGACCTGCTGTGCATCTCCCGCGGCCACAACGACGCCCTGGGCGCTCGCGCCACTGCCAAAGGGCGGCGCTGCGAACAGTGGGCGCAGGACCTGACGCATGCCGAAGTGGCCGCGGCAAAGCTGGAAGCCTGGCTGGCGGGGCGCGATGCGGGTGCGTTCGCCTCGGTCACCCTGATCAACAACGCCGGCGTGCTGCCGCGTATCGCGCCATTGGCCGCCGTTGCCGCCGCCGATCTGGCCGGCGCCCTGCGCGTCGGCCTGGAGGCGCCGATGCTGCTCACCTCGGCCTTCCTGCGCGCCACGCAGGCCTGGAAGGCGCAGCGCAAGGTGCTCAACATCTCCTCGGGCCTGGGCCGTCGCGCGATGGCTTCGCAGTCGGCCTATTGCGCCGCCAAGGCCGGCATGGACCACTTCACGCGCTGCGTGGCGCTGGAGGAAGCGCTCAGGCCCAACGGCGCGAAAGTCTGTTCCCTGGCGCCGGGCGTGATCGACACCGACATGCAGGTCCACCTGCGCAGCGCCGATGCCGCCCAGTTCCCCGACATCGGGAATTTCATCGGCCTGAAGGAAGAAGGCGTGCTGAGCGCGCCGGCGGAAGCCGCGGCCCGCGTTCTGGCCTTCCTGGCCCGGCCCGATTTCGGCTCCCAAGCGGTGGCCGACGTGCGCGACTGACGGTTGACGGTCCGTCGCCATGAATGCCGCAGGGCCGCCAGGGCCCGTTCAGACCCATCCACCCTTTTCGGCTCGAGCCGGCACCGCGATCCAGCTCGCGCTGGCCGGATTGGCCACGGCGGCCGCCACACTGGCCTGCTGGTGGCTCGATGGCCGCATGTCCGTGGCGGGACTGGCACTGGTCTACCTGGTGGCGGTGGTGGCAACAGCCATGTTCCTGAATCGCGCGGCAGGTGTGACGGCATCGCTCATGTGCGTTTTCGCTCTCAACTACTTCTTCGTGCCGCCGCGCTACACCTTCGAGGTGGATGGCGCCGAATACTGGTGGACGCTCTCGGTGCTGCTGGGCGTTTCGCTCGGCCTGAACACCTTGATCGGGATCCTGCGCGCGCGCCAGGCGCGTGCGCAACAGGGCGAGGCTCGCGCCGCGCAGTTGCACGCCCTGGCGGAAACCCTGGCGCAATGCGCCGACCATCGCGCCATGGCGCAGGAAGCCGCGCAGTGGCTGTCCGCGCAGCTCGGAACGGCCTGCGCGGTCTTCGTGCGCGGCGCGGAGAGCGAACCGCCGGCGTGCTATGCGTCCGAAGCAGCGACCCGCTTTCATCCCCAGTCGGTGGAATGGGCGATGGAGCACGGCCGCGCGCTGGGACGCGGCTGCCCCGACTGGCCCGACCTGCCGCTGTGGTGCGCTCCGCTCAGCCGCCGCCAGGCCAACGGCGCCGTCCAGTTGCTGCTCGCAGGCGCTGCCATCCCGTCGCCGGACACCCTCGACCACTGGCACACGCTGGTGCGGCAGGTCGGCTTGTCGGTGGAGCGCGAGCGCGCCGCGGAGGGCGCCCGCCAGGCGCGGGAGCAGGCGCAGTCCGAAGCCATGCGCAACACCTTGCTGGCCTCCCTGTCGCATGACCTGAGAACGCCGCTGGCCGCGATCATCGGCAGCGCCAGCGCGCTTCGATCGCAAGGTGACGACTTGGGCGCGCGGCAGCGGGAACATCTGCTGGCCAATCTGGAAAACGAAGCGCGCGACATGACCCTGATGGCCGACAACATCCTGCAGATGGCGCGCCTGTCGCAGCCGCAATGGCAGCTCGCCACGCAATGGGAGGCCGTCGAGGAGCTGCTGGACAGTGCGGTGCAACGCATGCGGCGCCGCTGGCCGGGCACCCGCATCCAGTGGCGCGTGCCGGCCGGGCTGCCCCCTGTGCAGGCCGAGGCCGGCCTGATCGCGCAGGTCATTGCCAATCTGGTCGATAACGCGCTGCGCCATGCGGGCGCGCAGTCCGAAGTCGTCATCCAGGCCGGTCGAAGCCGCGACGGCATTTTCATCGCCGTGCGCGACCACGGCCCCGGACTGCCACCCGAGGATGTCGACCGGCTGTTCGATCGTTTCAAGCGCGGCGGCGCCGGTGGCTCGCCCGGAAGCGCCGGCCTGGGGCTGGCCATCTGCAAGACCATCGTGCAGGCGCACGGCGGGCAAATCCAGGCCCGGCGGTGCACGCCCGGCTGCGAATTTCGCATCGACCTTCCGGCCGCCCTGCCCGGGGAAGAGCATGGCTAGCCCGCTGGTGCTGGTCGTCGAGGACGACGCTTCCATCGCCCAGTTCGTTGCGGCGAGCCTGAGCGCAAGCGGGTTGCGGCCGGTGAGCGCGTCCACGGCGGCGCAGGCCCTGAACGAGGCGCGCAGTCTCGAGCCGGCCCTGGTCATCCTGGACCTCGGACTGCCCGACCTGGACGGCGTCGAGCTGATCGGCCTGCTGCGCTCCTCACGCCCGTCGGTCCCCATCCTGGTGTTGTCGGCCCGCATCCAGGAAGCGCAGAAGATCGCCGCATTGGACGCCGGCGCGGACGATTACCTGACCAAGCCATTCGGTGTCGGCGAGCTGCTGGCCCGCGTGCGCGCCATGCTGCGGCGGGCCGCGGTCAAGCCGGAGCCCGCGGCACGGGTCGAGGTCGGGGGCCTGCTGTTCGTCCGCGAAACACGCCAGGTGTCCCTGGACGGCTCGCCCGTGCACTTAAGCCCGCTGGAATACCGCTTGCTGGAACGGCTGGCGCAGGTTCAGGGCAAAGTGGTCACGCACCGGCAACTGCTGGCCGATGTCTGGGGCACCGAACAGGTCGACCAGCTGCATTACCTGCGCATCTACATGGGACACCTGCGCGCCAAGATCGAGGCCAATCCGGCCGAACCACGCTACCTGCTGACCGAATTGGGGGTCGGCTACCGGCTGGCCGACGAATAGTCCCGGCCGCGCCCCGGCGCGGACGTTTATGCGTTTTTTACGCCGGTTGGGCGACAACGGCAGCCACCCAGCGCGCAGGAGGTTCCGTTTCATGCAAGCATCATTGCCAGCCCAGACCGTGCCGCGGCAAGGCCGGACCGCGGCGCTCACATTGGCTGCGCTCGGCGTGGTGTACGGC
>DATMBW010000582.1:0-4534 GCA_035559095.1 Ramlibacter sp. | reverse complement strand
CCCGGATCGGGGTCCGGGGCAGGCCCCGGATCGGGGTCCGGGGCAGGCCCCGGATCGGGGTCCGGGGCAGGCCCCGGGCACTACGTGATCAATGGCCGCAAATGGTGGTCCACGGGCGCGGGAAGCCGCCACTGCAAGATGTTCATCGTCATGGGCAAGACCGACCTCGACGCGCCGCGGCACCAGCAGCATTCGATGATCGTGGTGCCGGCCGATACCCCCGGCGTGCGTGTGCTCCGGCCCGTTCCGGTATTCGGCTACAACCACGCGCCGCACGGGCATATGGAAGTGCTCCTCGAGAACGTGCGGGTGCCGGCCGATCACCTGTTGCTGGGCGAGGGCCGGGGCTTCGAGATCGCGCAGGGCCGCCTGGGGCCGGGACGCATCCATCACTGCATGCGCTCCATCGGTGCCGCCGAACGCGCGCTGGAGGCAATGTGCAAACGCCTGGCGGACCGCATCGCCTTTGGCCGGCCGCTCGCCGAACAAGGCGTCTGGCATGAACGCATCGCGAACTCGCGCTGCCTGATCGAGCAGGCGCGGCTGCTGACCATGAAGGCGGCCTGGATGATGGACACCGTGGGCAACAAGGCGGCACGCGCCGAGATCGCGATGATCAAGGTGGTCGCGCCCAACATGGCTTGCCAGGTCATCGACTGGGCCATCCAGGCGCACGGCGGCGGCGGCGTATCGGACGATTTTCCGCTGGCCTTTTCCTATGCCGACCAGCGCACATTGCGCCTGGCCGACGGCCCCGACGAAGTCCACCGCGAGACGCTGGCCAAGCTGGAACTGACCCGACTGGGCCTGCGCCGCAAGCCGGCGGAGCTGCCCCTCGCGCGCTGAAGCCGCGGCAAGAGCACATGCGAATCGCTACCTTGGCACCCGAGCCTGCCCATTGGCGCGTCTGGCCCGACAGCGTGCCGCACGCCATCGTGACGGGCGACCAGACGCTCTGCCAGATGTTCGCAGCCCGGGCGCAGGCGGCGCCGGAAGCCATCGCATTGCACTTTCTCGGCCGCAGCTACCGCTGGCGCGAACTGGACGGCGCGGCGCAGCGGCTGGCTGGCGCGCTGCAGCGGCTCGGGGTGGGGCAAGGCGACCGCGTGCTGCTGTTCATGCAGAACTGCCCGCAGTTCGTCATCGGCTTGCATGCCGTGGCGCGCGCTGGTGCCATGGTGGTGCCGGTGAATCCGATGAACAAGAGCGATGAGTTGTCGCACTACATCGCCGATGCCGGCGCGCGCGTCGCCATCGCATCGTCGGACATCGCCGTGGAGATGGCGCGGGCCAGCGACGCGCGGCCGCCCGGCCAGGGCCTGCACCACCTGGTCGTGTTCGATCTGGCCGATGCCTTGGCGCCGGATGCCAACGCGACTTGCCGCGATTGGCCGGCGGCTTGGCAGGGCTGGCTCGCCACGCGGCATCAGCGTCCCCGGCTCGAGGGCGGCCAATGCCACGAGTGGAACGGCTTGCTGGCCGAGGGAGCGCAACCGCGAGCCCTCGCGTGCGATCCTTCCGATATGGTGCTGCTGCCCTACACCAGCGGCACCACGGGCCAGCCCAAAGGCTGCATGCACACCCATGCGACGCTGCTGCACAATGCCGCGGCCGCCGCGCCCTGGCTCGACATGAAGCCGGGCGACGTGGTATTGGTCGTAGTCCCCATGTTTCACATCACCGGCCTGGTCATGGGGTTGCTGGCCGCCATCCACGCCGGCTGCAGCGTGGTGCTGCTGCCTCGCTGGGACCGGCTGCAAGCCGCACGCGCCATCGCGCGGCACCGGGTCACGCACTGGCCGAACATCCCCACCATGGTGATCGACCTGCTGGCGGCCCCCGAACTCCCCGCGTTCGACCTGGCCAGCTTGCGCTACATCGGCGGCGGCGGTGCGCCCATGCCGGAAGCGGTGGCCATGCATCTGCATGAGCGCTTCGGATTGGAGTATGTGGAAGGCTATGGCCTGACCGAAACCGCGGCGCCTACCCACATCAACCCCCGAAACGCGCCGCGCCGCCAGTGCCTGGGGATTCCCTACGTCGGCACCGAAGCCCTTGTCATCGACCCCGAGACCCTGCAGCCCATGGCCGCCGGCGAAGTGGGGGAAATCGTGGTGCACGGGCCCCAGTTGTTCAAGGGCTACTGGCGGCAACCCGAGGCCACCCGCGAAGCGATGGTCGAGGTCGAAGGACGGCATTACTTTCGCACCGGCGACCTGGGGCGCTTCGATGCCGACGGCTACTTCTACCTTGCCGACCGGCTCAAGCGCATGATCAACGTCAGCGGTTTCAAGGTCTGGCCGGCCGAGGTCGAAGCGCTTCTGCACCGCCATCCGGCCGTGCAGGAAGTTTGCGTCATTGCGCGGCGCGACCCCTACCGCGGCGAAACGGTCAAGGCCGTGATCGTGCCGCGGCCCGGCCATCGCCCGGGCCTCAGCGAGCGCGCGGTCATCGATTGGGCGCGCGAGCACATGGCGGCCTACAAGTACCCGCGCGAGATCGAGTTCGTCGACGACCTTCCGCGCAGCGGTTCCGGGAAAGTGCTGTGGCGCGCCCTGCAGGCGCGGCAGGACGCCCGCGAACCCGGTGTCCCGCAATCCCGATCCGACTCACAACAAGGAGACATATGAAGCACTTCAACCGCCGCCACGTTGCAAAGGGCCTGGCCGCCCTGCTCGCCGCCGGCGCGTTCCTGCCGGTCTCGGCCCAGGACCCGCCAGCCCGGATATTGGTCGGCTTTCCGGCCGGAGGATCGTTCGATACCATCGCTCGCATCCTGGCCGACAAGCTCAAGACCGAGCTGAATCGCCCGGTCGTCGTCGACAACAAGCCCGGGGCCGGCGGCCGCATCGCGGTCGATCACTTGAAAAACGCGCCGGCCGACGGCAGCGTCATGATGCTCGGGCCGGATGCGCTCAGTGCCTTGTATCCGTTCACCTTCCGCAAGCTGAGTTACGACCTGAAAAAGGACCTGGTCCCCGTCGGCACGGTGGCGGAGTTTCCTTTCGCGATGGCGGCGGGCGCCGACCCCAAGGTCGCCACCCTCGCGGAATACGTGGCCTGGGCGCGCAAGAACCCGCAGAAGGCCAACTACGGCATTCCCGCGCTGGGAGCGCCGCACCATTTCTTCGGCATGGTGCTGGGAGACGCCATCGGCGTTCCCATGCAGAACGTGCCGTTCCTGGGCAGCGCACCGATCGCCATGGCGCTGATGGGTGGCCAGATCAGTTCCGGCATCGACGTGTTGAGCAGCCTGGTGGAAAACCACCGCGCCGGCAAGATCCGCCTGCTGGCCGTCTCGTCCGAGGCGCGCGTTCCGCAGGCGCCGGACGTTCCGACGTTCGCCGAACTTGGCTATCCGAGCATTACCGGCATGGGATTCAACGCGTTGTACGCGCCGGCCCACACTCCGGCCGCGGCGGTCGCCACCTGGAACAGGGCCGTCGCAAAAGTGCTGAACATGCCCGACGTGAAGGAAAAGCTGTCCAGCATGGGCTTCCTTCCCGTGGGCAAATCGCCCGAGGAACTGGCGGAGCGTTCCGCGCAGGCCGCCCGACGCTGGGAGCCCGTGATCAAGGCTTCGGGCTTCGTGGCGGACTGACCCCGAGTGGCCGCGGCGCGAGACCCCCCGGCTAAACTCGGGCGGTCATCCAGCCGCCGCACCCCATGAAGATCGAAAGACTGCATCTCGCCCCCGCCTACCGCGTCGTATGCGACGACCTGCGGCAGCGGATCGTGCGCGGCGAGATCCTTCCGGGCAATGCGCTGCCGACCGAGGCGGACCTGGGCGAGCGATTCGGCGTCCAGCGGTCCACCATCCGCGAAGGCTTGCGCCAACTGGAGCAGGAGGGCCTGCTGCGGCGCGACGGCAAGAAGCTCGTCGTGACCGTGCCGAGCCACGGCGACCTGGCTCGCAGCGCCGAACGGGCCTTGCGCATGCACCAGGTGACCTACCGCGATGTGTGGGAAGTCGCCTCCGCACTGGAACCGCTGTGCGCCCAGCTGGCGGCGCAGCGCATCACGCCAGAGGAACTGGAAGCGATCGAACGCAACCTGCAGCAGACCGCCACGATCGTGGGCGCCGGCCAGTCGCCGGTGACGGTGACCATCGAGTTCCAGACGCTGGTAGCAGAAGCGACACATAACCAGGCGCTGCAGCTGGCGCGCGCGCCCGTGAGCATGCTGATGCGCGCCGGCTATGCCGCCATCGCACCCGCCCTGCCGCAGTCGGGCACCCGCTTGCTGCAAGCCCATCGCCGCGTCTACGAGGCATTGCAGAACCACGACACTGAAGCGGCCGTCACCTGGATGCGCAAGCACCTGGCGGACCACCGGCGCGGCTGCGAAGTCGCCGGCCTGGACATGGACTCGCCGATCGCGGCTGTCGCCTGACGCGCTTCATTCAGCCGTCGTTCTTCAGGTGATACCCACGTCCGGCGTAGTCGAAGCCGACCAGTTCATTGATCTTCAGGTTCTTGTCGGCGCGGGCGGCGAAGTAGGCGCGGATTTCGGCGATCTTGCCCGTTCGCGGGTC
>DATMBW010000581.1:0-15559 GCA_035559095.1 Ramlibacter sp. | reverse complement strand
CGCGACGCCGGCCGGCCGTGCCTGAAGGAAGCGGCCATGGCCAAATTGTTCGCCAGCGAGATGGCCGAGCAGGTGTGCAGCGCGGCGATCCAGACGCTGGGCGGCTATGGCTACGTCAGCGACTTTCCGGTCGAGCGCATCTGGCGTGACGTGCGCGTGTGCCAGATCTACGAAGGCACGTCCGACGTGCAGAAGATCATCATCCAGCGCGGGTTATGAGCCCACCCCCGAAGCGCCTTCGGCGCCCAGTGCAGCCGCCAGAGGCGGCAGCTCTTCGGGCCGTCCAAGCCTGCGCAGGCAGGCTTGGAGCCGCGGCCCTCAGCCCCCTCGAGGGGGCCGAGACCTGCGGCTCCAAACCGACCTTCGTCGGTTTGGACAGGCCGAGGGATGGCTGCGTCTCGCGGCCATGCGGCCTGCAAGGCCCACCAGCGGCCCGGCAAAGCCGGTTCCGCGGTGGCCTCCGCATGAGCCGGGTGCCTCAAGGGCAATGAATCAAATGACGAGAGGAAATTGAGATGCCGATTACCAAGGGATTCCGCCAGCTCGTTGACGAGGCCACGGCGCAGATCACCACGTACAGCGTCGCGCAGATGCGCGGGCGGCTGGACGATCCGCGCGTGCAGATCGTGGACATCCGCGACGTGCGCGAGCTCGAACGCGAGGGCACCGTGCCGGGCTGCATCAACGCGCCGCGCGGAATGCTCGAATTCTGGGTCGATCCGGCGTCGCCCTACTTCAAGCCGGTGTTCGGCGACGAAAGCAGGGAATACATCCTTTTTTGCGGCGCGGGCTGGCGCAGCGCGCTCGCGGCCAAGACGCTCAAGGACATGGGCATGACCAATGTCGCGCACATCGACGGCGGTTTTGCCGAATGGGTGAAGCAAGGTGCGCCGGTCGAGAGTTTCGAAGCGCACCGCGCGCGCCGGCCCGCCAGGAAAGCCGCTTGACATCGCAGGCGCAGCGCTGCATGCCCCTGCGTTGACCGCGGAACTCCGATGGGACGCCCTATGCATTTGATGCCGTATGGTTCGCCTGCGACGGCGTGATTCGACCCATGCAATTTGATGCCGTATTGTTCGACTGCGACGGCGTCCTGGTCGACAGCGAACGCATCACCAACGCTGTGCTGCGCGACATGCTCGAAGAGCTGGGCTGGAAGCTCACGCCCGAGGAATGCATGCGGATTTTCGTCGGCAAGGCCGTCAAGGACGAGCGTGCGCGGATCGAAGCGCATACCGGCCAGCCGCTGACCGAGGAGTGGATGGCGCGCTTTCGCGAGCGCCGCAACCAGGGGTTGATCCTTGGAGTCGAACCGGTGCACGGCGCGGTGGAAGCCGTTGCGCGGATCCACCAACGCTTCGACGGGCGCATCGCCTGCGCTTCCGGCGCCGACCGCTTCAAGGTCGAACTGCAACTGGAGAAGTGCGCTCTCATGCCGTACTTCAAAGGCCGGATCTTCAGCGGCCACGAGTTGCCGCGATCCAAACCGGCGCCCGACGTTTACCTGGCGGCGGCCGCGGCGCTGGACGTTTCGCCTGCGCGCTGCGTGGTGGTGGAAGACACGGCCACCGGCGTGGCGGCCGGCGTCGCGGCCGGCGCCACCGTGTTGGGCTACAGCCCGCCGGAGGCTGGGCACGACGCGCCCGCGCTACTGCGCCGCGCCGGCGCGGCGGCGATCTTCACCGCGATGACGCAGCTCGAAGGCTTGTTGCACCAGCAGCTGCCCCGGGCTGGATAGCTCGCATTCCGGCGGAACCGGCCGGCCGCCTGCGCTCAGGCGGACAGCTCCGGCTTGAGTTCGGCCATGGGGACGATGCCCTCGTCCCCGTCTTCATACAGCAGATGGGCAACGCTTCCGGACTTGCGCCAGCAGGCGGTGAAGGTCTGTCCCTTCACCACCGCGGATGCGGTCTTGTACTTCGGCTGGAGCCGGGGCTCGAGCAGACCGAGCACGAGCTGGCTGGTACAGGGGGCGTCCCCAAGGCGGACCGAGTCGCCGCCGTTGCGTGCCACCAGATCGCCTGCCATGGCCGGCGCGGTTGCGAGGGCGGCGCACAGAACAATCGTTTTCATTGAAGCTCTCCCAGCGATGTGAGCGCAACGAGCCGGGCCGCGCCCTGGAGACTCATGTTGCCGGGCTGCCGGGACGCTGCCTGTAGGACCCGAGGCGCAAGCTGGGTCCGCTGGATGGCTGTCACGCCCGCAGTCCGGTCCGACGCCGCTCACCGCCGGGCGAGAAGGTCCACTAACCAAAAGGTGGTAGTCGAACGGCGCCGTGGGTGCGGTCCGGATCTCGCATCTCCGCCTCGCGTCCTACAAGCGGCCGGCATCGGCCGTGGAATCATCCGTGTGCTGCCGTGACCGTTGAAGGGAAGCGCCATGTCGATTCTGGGAACGATACTGATTGGTTTCATCGTCGGGCTGATTGCGCGGGCGATCAAGCCCGGCGACGACAAGCTGGGCCTGATCATGACCACGCTGCTGGGCATTGCCGGTTCGTTCCTGGCCCTCTATGCGGGCATGGCCATGGGCCTGTACCAGGAGGGTGAGACCGCCGGGTGGATCGCATCGGTGATCGGCGCGGTGGTGCTGCTGGTCATCTATGGGCTGATCAAGAGCCGCTCGCCCCGGGTGTAGACGTTCCCTCGCCCGGCCTGGAGCGCGTGCGCGCGTCCAGCATGGAACGACGTTCGGCAGGAGGGGCAGGCGAGCTGCACGAGCGGACCGGATGCCCCTTGCGTGGCGGGCAGGAAAGAGACTTCGCGTGCATGCGATCCAGCGCAAAGTCTGCTGGAAACTTGCTGCTATGCTTTCCCGCACTGAGCCCATAAAGGAGTGCCCGAACCATGAAATCCCTGCTGCTGATCTGCCTGCTTGTCGCCGCCCCCTTCGTGTGGGCGCAGGACAAGGCCGCCGCGCAACCCCCGGCAGCCGCGGCCGTGACGGGCGAGGTTCTCGAAGTCCGCGACGTCGAGAGTTACACCTACCTGCGCCTGAAGACGGCGCAGGGCGAGACCTGGGCCGCCGTCGCCACGGCGCCGGTCAAGAAGGGCGCCAAGGTCACGATCGAAAACGTGACGGTGATGAACAACTTCCAGAGCAAGGCGCTGAAGAAGACCTTCGACAAGGTTGTTTTCGGAACGCTGGCCGGCGCCGAAGGCAGCAAGCCGCGGGCCGACATGGCCTCGCCCCACGCGGGTATCGCCAAAGCGCCGGAACCGGTCGACGTCCGGGTGCCCAAGGCCACGGGTGCGAACGCTCGCACGGTCGCTGAAATCATGACCAAGGCCGCCGAACTGAAGGACAAGCCGGTGCTGATTCGCGGCAAGGTCGTCAAGTACAGCCCCTCGATCATGGGCAGGAACTGGATTCACCTGCGCGACGGCTCCGGGTCCGCCGCCGACAAGACCAACGACCTGCTCGTCACGACCGCCGAGCAGGCCAAGGTTGGCGACGTCGTCACCTTCAAGGGCGTGGTCCGCGTGGACAAGGATTTCGGCGCGGGCTATTCGTACAAGGCGCTGGTCGAGGACGCCACGCTGCAGAAGTGAAACGCCGGCGCACCGGCCGGTGCGTCGGCGCGCGCGGGTGTATAGAAAAACGGTCCCGGCCCGCGGCCGCAACCCGTTGATTTTGCTCGGGAATTGCGCAAGCAACGGCTTTTCCTGCACAAAGAAAATGTACTTGGCGCGCTGGTGACGGCGGCGCAGCAGCGCTGCGCGAATGACCTAAGTCCTTGATTCCACTCGGCAATTGCCGCGAGTGACGAACCTGGCACGGCCGATGCTTTTGTCTTCTGGAGTTCCTAACCGATTTCCAGAAGGACGTCATCATGAGTGCACTGCGCAAGGTATTGGTCGTCGACGACGACCCGGTGGTTGGCAATAGTTTCAACCGTGTCCTTTCAGGCAAGGGCTACGTCGTGATCACCGCCGCCAACGGCGATGAGGCGATGGCGAAGCTGCAGGCCGAAAAATACGACGTCGTTTTCACCGATCTGAGAATGCCCGGCATGAGCGGGCTGGAGGTGGCCGAGAACGTCAAGGCCCGCCAGCCGTGGACGCCTGTGGTCATCGTCACTGGATATGGCAGCCGCAGCAGCGAGGAACGCGCCCGCGCCGCCGGCGTATCGGACTTTCTGCACAAGCCGCTCTCGCCCGAGATGATCGAGGGCAGCGCGGAGCGGGCGCTGCTCCAGGCTGGGCCGGTGGAAATCATGTATGCCGAGGCGCAGGCGGCGCCACCCCCGGCGCAAGCCGAGCCCGAGGCGGCGAAGAAGCCCAACCTGCTGAAGAACATGGTGCTCTTCCTCTCGGCGCCGTTCATCGGCCTGGCCTACGCCGTCCTGCTGCCCTTCGTGGGGCTGGGCATGCTGGCCTGGGCCGGCGCGAAGGCGCTCAGGTCGCCATCCACCAAGTGAAGCCGCAGCCGGCGCCCATGAGCGTTCAATCAACCCCAACCCCTTTACTACAGGAGAAAACATGAAAGTCAGTCCCCTGGTGGCAGCCGCCGCCGCAGTCTTCGCGTTCTCGCTGCCGGCCACCGCGGCCGTCGATGCCGAAGCCGCCGTGAAGCTGACCAAGGAAAGCGGCTGCACCAAGTGCCACGCCGTGGACAAGGCCAAGAAAGGCCCCGCTTACCAGAAGACCGCGGCCAAGTTCAAAGGCAAGGCCGACGGCGAAGCCAAGCTGATCGAGCTCCTGACCAAGAGCCCGAAGGTCAAGATGGACGACGGCACCGAGGAAGAGCACAAAGCCGTCAATACCAAGGATGCTGCCCAGGTCAAGAATCTGGCTCAGTGGATTCTTGCGCAATAGGAGGCCGGCCTCCCGCGCATCCCGGCCGGCCGGACACTCGAGGTTCGGCCGGCTTCGTTGACCGCGTCACTGCTCCGCGAAGGCGCGTTCGATCACGAAATCCCCGGGCCTGGAGGTGTTGCCCTCGGTGAAGCCCTGGCCCTCCAGCATGTGCTTCAAGTCGCGCAGCATGGCCGGGCTGCCGCAGATCATGACGCGGTCCCCGCTTGCTTCCAGCGGCGGCAGGCCCAGGTCCTCGAACAGCTTGCCCGTTTGCATGAGATCGGTGACGCGGCCCATATTGCGGTAGGCCTCGCGCGTGACCGTGGGGTAGTAGCGCAGCTGGCTGGTCACCAGATCGCCCAGCACTTCGTGCGCCGGCAAATGCTCGACCAGCAGGTCGTGGTAGGCCAGTTCGTCCTTCTGCCGCACGCCGTGCACCAGGATGATCCGCTCGAACTTCTCGTAGGTGGCGGGATCGCGCACGATGCTCATGAACGGCGCCAGGCCGGTGCCCGTGGACAGCAGGAACAGGCGTTTGCCGGGCAGCAGGTAATCGATCAACAGCGTGCCGGTGGGCTTGCGGCCGACCACGATCGTGTCGCCCACCTTGACGTGCTGCAGGCGCGAGGTCAGGGGGCCATCGGGCACCTTGATGCTGAGGAACTCCAGGTGATCCTCGTAATTCGCGCTGACGATGCTGTAGGCGCGCAGCAGCGGCTTGTCGTTGACCCGCAGGCCGATCATGGTGAAGTGGCCGTTGGAAAAGCGCAGCGACCGGTCGCGCGTGGTCTTGAACGTGAACAGGCGGTCCGTCCAGTGATGCACGGACAGGACACGTTCTTCGTTGAATGCGCTCATGACCGCCATGTTAATCAGCATCGCCGGGTTCCCGCAGGGCCGGCGCAAGAGCCCCTTCGCTGTTCAGGTCGAGCCGGCCGCCGTGCCCTTTAGCCGCGCGGCCGCTCCTCGATCGAGTCGACCCGGTTGCGGTAGAAGGCCAGGTGGTCCCTGATCTGCGCCACTGCCGGATACGGGGCCTCATAGGTCCACACCGCATTGACGGACCGCTCGCCGCCGCAAGGAATGCTGTAGTACGCGCAGTCGCCCTTGAACGGACAGTAGGTGGCGTGGCCCGTGCGCTGCAGCAGCGCCATGTCCACGTCCTTGCGCGGGATGTACTGCACGGCCGGATACCCGGCCTCGCGCAAGGTCAGCGCGGCGACGCTGTCGGCGACCACACGGCCGGCGACGGTGACGACGACCCTGGCCGGATTGGCCTCGATGGTGATCGGGTGGTCCGGCCCCGGCACCAGGATGGACTTGGCTCGCATCGCCTGCTCAGGCCTGCTCAGGCGCGCTGGCCCGCGCCAGCAGCGCCAACGTGTCCGCGTCGAGCGTCAGGCGCGAGGCCCGCACCAAATCGTCCAGCTGGGCCAGCGAGGTGGCGCTCGCGATCGGCGATGTGATGCCGGGTTGCGCCATCGCCCAGGCGACAGCGACCTGCGCGGGCGTTGTGCCGGCGCGTTGCGCCGCCTCGTCCAGGGCGCCCAGGATCCGCAGGCCGCGCGCGTTGAGGTACTTGGAGACGGTATTGGCGCCGCGCGCGCTCTTGCGTGCGTCCTCGGGCGAGCGGTACTTGCCGCTGAGGAATCCGGCGGCCAGCGCGTAGTAGTTGATGACGCCAAGCCCGTGCTCCAGGCACAGCGGCTGCAGCTCCTGCTCGAACACCGCGCGGTCGTACAGGTTGTACAGCGGCTGCAGGCTTTCGTAACGCGGCAGGCCCAGGCGGCGGCTGGCATCCAGCGCCTGCCCCAGGCGCGCCGCGCTGTAGTTGGACGCGCCAATCACGCGCACCTTGCCCGCGTCGATCAGTGCCGCGAAGGTTTCCAGCGTGGCTTCCAGCGGCGTGTCGGCGTCATCCTTGTGCGCCTGGTACAGGTCGATGCAATCGGTGCGCAGGCGCCGCAGCGAATCCTCCGCGGCTTGCCGGATGCGCGCCGGCTTCAAGCCCACCTTGCCGTCGCCCATGTCCAGGCCGACCTTGGTGGCGAGCACCACCTTGTCGCGCCGGCCGCCTTGCCGCAGCCAGCGGCCGATCACCGTTTCGGATTCGCCGCCGGCGTGGCCGGGTGCCCAGCGCGAGTACACGTCGGCGGTGTCGATGAAGTTGAAGCCGGCGTCCAGCCAGGCGTCGAGCAGCGAGAACGACATGCGCTCGTCCGCCGTCCATCCGAGCACATTGCCGCCGAAGCACAGCGGAGACACCATGAGAGTCGAGCGGCCAAGGGCGCGCAATTGCATGAGAAGGCTCCTTGAGGGGGAAGTTGGATGCAAGGATACGCCCGCCCCGGCACGACGCTGTAGCTCTGACCGATCCGCCCGGGCGCGGCGGCGCGCCGCCAACGAGGATGGCCCTTTAGTCGCGGTAACCCGGATTGATTGCGTCCAGCTTGCGCAGCAAAGCCGGCCACGCGAGCCCGCCCCCGGCGCCGCGGGTGACCGTGTCCCATTGCTGCTCGGCGCCTTCGAGGATGCGCGTTCCGATCCGGCGCACCGGACCGCCGCGCAGCGCGCGCACCTGGATCGCGCATGCGGTCTCGAAGAAGTACATGGCGACGAAGGCCTCCGCCACGGAGCGCCCCACGGTCAAAAGGCCGTGATTGCGCAGCATCAGGAACCGCCGGCTGCCCAGGTCGCGCACCAGCCTGGGCTTTTCGTCGTCCTCGAGCGCCACGCCTTCGTAGTCGTGGTAGCCCAGCGACGCCAGGACGAACATCGCGTGCTGCGACAGCGGGAGCAGTCCTTCTTCCTGGGCGGACACCGCCACCCCGTTGATGCTGTGCACGTGAAGAACGCACTGCGCGTCCGGCCGTGCCGTGTGCACCGCGCTGTGGATCGTGAAGCCTGCCGGATTGATCTCGTAGCGGCTGTCGTCCACCTTGCGCCCCTGCAGGTCCACCTTGACCAGGCTGCTGGCCGTGATTTCGCTGAACATCATGCCGTAGGGGTTGATCAGGAAATGGTGTTGCGGGCCCGGCAGTTTCGCGGAGATGTGCGTGAAGATGAGGTCGTCCCAGCCGTAGGCAGCCACCAGCCGGTAGCACGCGGCCAGGTCGACCCTGGCCTGTTGCTCCGTCATGCTGCCGAGGTCCGCAATCGCCCTGCTGGTCGTGGAATCCATGGTGCTTGCCTCCGGTGATCGGAAGATGCAGAATATACCAACCGGTCTACATATTCAAATGCTCCCAGACGTCCAGTCACCGTCCAGCCGCGACCGCATGATCGAAGCGGCCATCGACCTCATGCGCGGCTACGGCCTGTGCGGCGTCGGCATCAACGACGTGGTCCGCCAGAGCGGCGCGCCCCGGGGCTCGCTCTACCACTTTTTCCCGGAAGGCAAGGCCCAGATCGCGTCCGAAGCGCTCGCGGTGCAAGGCGAGCGCATCGCCGCCTTCATGGACCAGGCGCTGTCGAGCAGGAGGGCCGCGCCCCAGAAGGTCATGGCATTGTTCGAGGCGTACGCGCAGCGAGTGGAGCAGTCGGCGTTTCACAAAAGCTGCGCGATCGGCGCCGTAACGCTCGACCTGCCGGCGGACGATGAGCCACTGCGGCTGGTGCTCGCCGGCATACTGGAAGGCTGGCGCGGCGTCATCGCGCGCCATTTCCCGATGAGCGGCCCCAAAGAGGCGCAGTCGTTCGCAGGGCTGGTCATGACGGCGATCGAAGGCGCCCACATCCGGTGCAGGGCCGAACGCTCAGGCACGCCATTTCGCGAAGCGGGCCAATGGCTGTCGCGGTTGGTTGCACAAGCCGCTTCGGGCGCGCGCAAGTGACCCGAGGTAAGTCCTTTTCGTCAAGGTAACCCGACCAAAAGTCGCTTTCCGCCCGGCGCCTGCGTTTGCAGTGGATGAGCGGCAGCCACGGCTCAGTTCGCACCGGCTGAGGTCCGGGTCGGTCTCGGCCGGTGACCGGCAGACGACGGCCCCCATAGCTGTTTAAATACCAACCCCGGCGCGAGGCACCTGCCGTCGCCTCGCGCCGCAGAAGGCGGACTGAATAATGACCATCGGAGTGCTGGTTGTCGACGACGAGTCGGGGTTCCTGCAGCGATTCTGCGACGCCATCGCCAACGAACCTGCCCTGCGCCTGTGCGGCACCGCCGGCACCGTGGCGCAAGCGTGCGCGCTCGTGGACAAGCTGTCACCCGATGTTGTCCTTGCCGATCTCGGCTTGCCGGACGGTGACGGCATCGACGTCATCCGCCATGTCAAGGCGCACGATCAAACGCGCGATGTCATTGTGGTCACCATGTTCGGCGACGACGACCATGTGATCGACAGCATCCGCGCGGGCGCCACCGGCTATCTGCTCAAGGACGCCATGCCGCAGCACATCGCGAGTTCCATCCTGCAAGTGCGCGCCGGCGGCTCGCCTATCAGCCCCGCGATCGCGCGGCGTGTCCTGCAGATCTTTCGCGCGGCGAGCCAGCAGGCACCGGCCCAGGGCTTTCCACGCGTGGAAACCGTCCACGGCTCCACTCCGCTGTCGGAGCGTGAAACCGAGATTTTGCGTCTGGTCGCAAAAGGCCTCAACTTCAAGGAAGTGGCGACCATCCTTTCCATCTCGCCGCATACGGTGATCACGCACGTCAAGCGCATCTACCAGAAACTGGCCGTTCATTCCCGGGGGGAGGCCGTTTATGAAGCCAGTCAGCTGGGCCTGCTCTAGCCTGTGTCTCCTGGCCTTGCTGTTGCTGGCGCTGGGCGCGAGTGCCTTCTCGCAGCCTGTGCGGCCCCGCCAGGCCGACGTCGTGCTCACCCCGGATCTCACGCCGCCCGGGGCCGCCGCGCCGTGGCAACGCGTCGATCTGCCTTTTTCGTTCGGCCAAGCCACCGCCTGGTTTCGCGTGGAGTTCGAACCGGCCCAGCCGACGGCCGAGCCATGGGCGATCTACCTGCCCTACTTCTACGGGGGCGGCCGCCTGTTCCTGAACGGCGCCCAGTTGGCCCACATTCCGGAACCGGCTGCGGACATGGTCGTGCGCTGGCAACGGCCGCACCTGGTGCCGGTCCCCGCCGCGCTGCTGCGGCCGGGCGCCAATCAATTGCTGATTCGCGTGGCCGCGACGCCGGTTTCGGCGGGGCACCTGCCCTTGCTGGCCGCCGGTCCGTATGCGCAGCTGCTCCCCGAATACGACACGCGCATGTTCTGGGTACGGACGATGTCGCAGTTCACCGTCATCTCCTGCCTCATCGTCGGCATGCTCGCACTGTTCATCTGGTTGCGCCGGCCCGAGGAGTCGCTGTACGGCCTGTTCGGCGCCGCGGCATTGCTGTGGGGCGTCCGGACCATGACCCTCGTGATCGAAGTGATGCCCACGGCGGCGTGGCACGCATGGCGGACGATCTACCATGGCGCCACCGGCGGTTTCGCCATCGTGATGCTCTTGTTCGCGATGCGTCTGGCCGGCATGCGCCATCCGCGGCTCCAGTGGGGGCTGCTTGCCTACTGGCTGCTCGGGCCGGTCGGTTACCTCGCCAGCGACGGGAACGAGACGCTTATCGGCAGTCTCTGGTCGGGCGGGCTCATTCCCGTCGGCGTGGCTGTTCTCGTGGTCAGCGCTATGGCGGCCTGGCGGCAGCGAACCCCGGCACTCACGGTGCTGTGCCTTGCGCTGGCCTTGGCCGTGCTGGCGGGCATCCACGACTACCTGATCGCCACCGCTGCGCCGATCGTTCGCGAATTGGTGCCGCGGGCGGCGGACCACCGCCTCTTCCTGCTGCACTATGCCGCCGACATCCTGTTGCTGGTGATGGGCGCAATCCTGGCCGCGCGCCTGGTCGGCAGCTTGCAGGCCATCGGACAGCTCAACCGCACGCTCGAAACCCGCGTGGCCGAGCGGGAAACGGCGCTCGCGAACAACTACGAACAGCTGCGGCGGCTCGAGCGCCAGCACGCGGCGGCGGAAGAGCGGCAGCGGATCATGCGCGACCTGCACGATGGGCTGGGCTCGCAACTCTTTCTCACGCTGTCGCGCGTTGAGGTGGGCCGGATCGATCGGGGCGAGGTGGTGCAGGCGCTGCGCGAGTGCATCGCCGACATGCGGTTGACGCTCGAGGCGATGAGCCCGGAATCCAATGATTTTCTTCAGGCATGGGGCAGTTTCCGGTTCCGCTGGCAGCAGCTGCTCGAGACCGCGGGGCTGGCTTCCAGCTGGGAGGTCGACGCAAGTGACCGCCTGGTCGAACTCAGCCCCCATGTGATCCTGCAGCTGCTTCGCATCGTGCAGGAAGCCCTCACCAACGTTCTCAAGCACGCCGGTGCGGGCAAGGTCGCCATTCGACTGCGAACTGATGAGCGGACCATCGGCATCGAGGTGTTCGACGACGGCCGCGGCCTGGGCAACGGGAACACACACGCCGGCCATGGCTTTGTCAACATGCGGGCGCGCGCGGAGCGCGTGGGTGCCCAGCTTGAAATCACCGACCGGCATCCGGGCGTGCGGGTGTCGGTCGAACTCAGCCGGCGGAAGATCCTTGTAGCCTGAACACGGGATAGGCAACGCCGGGGGTGGCGCGCACCATCGGCCCCTTCGTTGATCCGCATCAATTTCCGCGACCCGAATCTCGCAACCCAGCTCAAGGAGTAACAACATGAAGCGCAATCTCGCAACTGCACTGGCCATCGCCGCCGACCTGGTCGCGGTCGCCGCGGCAGCGGCAATGGTGTCGGGCCCCGCTTATGCCGACGACATCACGATCGACACCACGCCGTTTACCAGCACTCGAACCCGCGCCGAGGTCCAGGCTGAGCTCATGAACCGAAGCCAGATGGTGAGCAACGGCGCCAGCGAATGGGGCATGTACAACCAGCCCCAGGCCAGGAGCGCCTATACGAGTGAACAGGCCAAGGCCGAATACAAGGTTTCGCGCCAGTACGTCAATGCGATCACTGGAGAAGACAGCGGCTCGGCCTATTTCATCAAACAGACGGTGCCACACGACCCCGCCGCCACCATGGGCGGCCCCGCCCGCTGACGTCGGCGGCGAACGTCATGAACCTGAAAGGAGGCGCCAATCTCCTGGCTCGCTGCCGCTGACATTCACCGGGTCAGGAATGCCAGCACGCGATCGGCGAACTTGCCGTAGGGGGGCGCCAGGAATTTCAGCGTGGAAAAGCGCGCCTGGTAGAACACCGGCCGCAGCTTGGAAAAGGTGTGGAAGCCTTCCTCGCCGTGGTAGTGCCCCATGCCCGAGTCGCCCACACCGCCGAACGGCAGGTCGTGCTGGCCCACGTGGAACAGGCCATCGTTGACCGATACGCCGCCCGACATCACCCGATCGAGCAGGCTGCGCACGGTCGCCGCGTTGTTGCTGAACGGATAGAGCGCAAGCGGGCGCGGCCCGGCGTTGACGGCATCGACCGCCTCATCGAGCGACTGGTAGCCGCGCACCGGCAGGATCGGGCCGAAGATCTCGCGCTGCCACAGCGCGCTGTCGGCGGGCGCGTCGAGCACGATATGCGGCGCGATCTTGCGGCTCGCGCGGTCGAAGGGCGGCCCGGGCACGAGCTGCACCAGCGTGGCGCCGCGCTGCCGCGCATCGTCCAGCGCGGCGAGCAGCCGGTCGAATGAGCGCTGGTCGATGATCGACGTGTAGTCCGGCGTCTCCAGCCGCGGGAAGCGCGCCGGTACGATCTCGCGCGCAAGATCGACGAATTGCGCGATGCGCTCGCCGGGCATCCACAGATGATCGACCGTCGTGCAGATCTGGCCGGCGTTCAGCAACTTGACGAACAGGATCCGTTCGGCCGCCAGCCGCAGGGGAAAGTCGTCGCACAGGATCGCCGGCGCCTTGCCGCCAAGCTCCAGCGTGACCGGGCACAGGTTCTGCGCCGCCGCCGTCATCACCGCGCGTCCGGTCGCCCCGGACCCGGTGAACAGGAGATGGTCGAAGGGCAGCCTGGAGAACTCCACGCCCACCCCACCCGTCTCGTCGAAGAACTGCAGCTTCTCGGGCGGAAAGTACGCGGGCATGCGCTCGATCAGCAACCGCGCGAGATGGCGCGAGTTCTCGCTCATCTTGACCATCGCGCGGTTGCCCGCGGCGAAGATGTAGGTCAGCGGGACCAGGCTCAGGTTCAGGGGGAAGTTCCACGGCACGATCACCCCCACAACGCCCAGCGGCTGCGGGATCACGCGGTTGCGCGCGCCGAAGAAGTTGCGCAGGTCCACCGCGCGGCGCTGCGGCTTCATCCAGCGGCGCAGGTGCCGGGCGACGTGGTCGATGCCGTCGATCACCGGGAAGATCTCGGCCAGCAGCGTCTCGTGGCGCGAGCGATGGCCGTAGTCGGCGCTGATCGCGTCGCAGATGGCGGTCTTGTGCTCGCGGACGAAGCGCTGCAGGGTGCGCAGGTCGGCCTTGCGTTCGGCCAGCGATGGCACCGGATGCGCAAGGTACGCCTGGCGCTGCCGCGCCAGGGACTGCGCAAGCAGTGGCGCGATGTCGGGGTTCATGGGAATCGTGGCTCGTTCCATGGTGTTCACCGCCTCTTGAATTGCTGGGCCGCAATGGCCGCATCCTCGCACAAGTTAGGAAAATTCCTAGGCCTACTCGGCAGAAGGGAACCCGGCAAATCGGACACCGCCGAGCACCTGATTCAGAGGGCGCCGATGGGAAGCGGGCGGGCCTGAAGCCATAGTAGATCCATGCCCGGGTCATCCACCCCACCCGAATATGGAGACTGAAATGAACGATTCCACGCTGGACCAATTCGAGTTGCGCTTCCAGTCCTTGTCCGACAGTGAGCGGGGTTATGCATTTCCATGCGATCCGAAGGGTCTCGTCGACCTGGACCAGCTCAGCGAGCGCGCCCGCAACAACTACCTGTACGCCCGCGCCATGGTCGGCCGCGAGCTGGCCGTCCCGGCCGTGCGTCCGAGCCGCCTGCACTGAGCCCGCCGCGCACCCTCGCGGTGCGCTCTGCTAGCATCCACACCTCCATGCTGCGCTACCTTACCCTGCCCGTCACGCCTTTCCAGCAGAACTGCTCCATCGTCTGGGACGAGGACAGCGCCCAGGCCGCCATCATCGACCCGGGCGGCGACCTCGACGGGCTGCTCGCCGAAATCGAGCGCCTCGGGCTCAAGCCGCAGCAGATCTGGCTGACCCACGCCCACATCGACCACGCCGGCGGCACGGCTGAGCTGGCGCAGCGGCTGGGCGTGCCGATCATCGGGCCGCACCCGGCGGACCAGTTCTGGATCGACATGCTGCCTCAGCAGAGCGCCATGTTCGGCTTCGCGCCGTCGGAGCTCTTCACCCCCACCCGCTGGCTGCACGATGGCGACACGGTCGAGCTGGCTGGACATCGCTTCAACGTGCGCCATTGCCCCGGCCACACGCCGGGCCATGTGGTGTTTCATTCGCCCGAGATCAACCGGGCGTTCGTCGGCGACGTGCTGTTTGCCGGCAGCATCGGCCGCAGCGACTTGCCGCAGGGCGATCACGCAACACTGGTTTCCAGCATCACCGAGCGCCTGTGGCCGATGGGCGACGACACGGTGTTCATCCCCGGCCACGGCCCCGAGAGCACGTTCGGACACGAGCGCCGCAGCAATCCGTTCGTGGGTGGCACCTGAGCGCCGGTGCGGCCGCGCCTAGCGCGCCCCGTGGCACTTCTTGTATTTCTTGCCGCTGCCGCATGGGCACGGGTCGTTGCGTCCCGGCTCCGGCGCCTTGCGCACCGCCTGGGTGCGCGGCCCCAGGCTCTTCCATAACTGGCGCAGGTCGTACACCGCCCAGATGGCGGCGCCGAAGTCGTCCAGCCGCTGCTCGCTGACGCTGGGCGGACCGTCCTCGGCAAAGACGCATACCGACGGCTCGCCGCTGTCGTCCTGCGTCAGCGCGACGATCAGGCTGAGCGCGTCGTCCAGCATCTGCGCCGCCTCGGGGTCGCGCGGCGCAGCCCAGTCGTCAGGCCAGGTCTCGACCGCATACATGAAGCCAAGCGCCCACACCTGCGCGTACGCAGGAACGGCAGCGACGTCGATGTCGCCGCGCTCGCCTTCCGGCAAAGCCTGCACCGCGCCGCGCGTGTCCATCACTTCAGGCTGGTAGGTGCGCTCGTCATCGAGCATTTCGACCGGCGCATCGAGCGCGGCCGCCACTTCGGCCCAGCGGCGGCGCCAGCGCCACACGAATTCCATGTGCGACATCGGACTGAACCCGTCGCCCAGCAGCACGGGCAGATACTCCTCGGGCGCGATCGCGCGCCGCGAGCACACCAGCGCCGCCAGGAAGCCCTCGCAGAACTCCCACTGCGGAATTTCCTCGTCGTGCTCGCGCAGGGCGTCGAGCTCGGCGTCCTGCGCGTCGAAGTCTTCGGGGGTGAGCGGGGCGGGCTCCGGCGTGTCCGCAAGTGTTTGGGTCGGCGTCATGGGAAGCGATTGTGCCGGGCCGCGGCAGCCCGGAACCGGATTGCCGCGAGGCCTGCGCGCGAATCTATTGCTTCTGCATCGGCCGCCCGTTCAAGGCGTCACTTCAAGTGGCCCTTGATCTGCTGCAGGTCGCCGGCGAATTCGATCGCGCTGACTTTGCCGGCATCGACCTTCAGGACCGTCACCGTGCCGGGTTTCCTGGGCAAGCTCGCCCCTTCCCGGGCATCCCTGATCAAGGCGACCGGGTAGGCCATCTTCTGCAATCTGGGCACGGCGACGATGGTGCTGAAAATTGCCGGCATGCCGCTGATGTCGGCGATGT
>DATMBW010000580.1:0-4932 GCA_035559095.1 Ramlibacter sp. | reverse complement strand
TGACCGAGGCGGCGCCACGCCAGTTGTCGGCCCAGGAACGGGCTGAACTGCGGCGCCAGATCTACCAGTACAGCCGCGTCGCCGGCAAGACCTCCTGAAGACGCAGCTCGCGACAGTCCGGCAGCGCGGATGCCCTGTTCGGGGCAGCGGGCCGGATGAGCCGCGCTCACGGTTGAGCGTGTACCCTTCGATTGCCCGCGATTGACGGGCCGGCCCTCACGATGCGCTGGGTCCGCGGTTCGTTCGAGGCGCCCGCCGCGCCGCACCTGAAAGCCGATGCCATGACAAGCACAACAAGAGCCGGACTGATGATCGCTGCCTTGACCCTGGCGGCCAGCCCAGGCAGTGCATGGGCGCAGAGCCCACCCTACGCCCCGCCGCAAAACGTGCTGCAGCTGTCCGCCACCGGAACCGTGGAAGTGCAGCAGGACCTGCTGAGCTTGAACCTGACCGCCAGCCGCGACGGCGCGGACGCCAATGCCGTGCAGGGGCAGCTCAAGATGGCGCTGGACGCCGCGCTGACCGAAGCGCGCAGGACGGCGCTGCCCGGCCAACTGGACGTGCGCACCGGCAACTTCGCCCTCTACCCGCGCTACAGCCAGGGCGGCAGGTTCAGCGCCTGGCAGGGCACGGCCGAGCTGGTGCTGGAGGGCCGCGATTTCGCCAGGATCACCCAGGCGGCCGGCCGCATCCAGTCGATGACCCTTGGCGGCGTGAGCTTCGGCCTGAGCCGGGAGCAGCGGGCCAGGGTGGAGGCCGACGCGCAGTCGATGGCGATCGACCGGTTCAAGGCCAAGGCGGCCGAGCTCGCCAGGGGCTTCGGCTTCTCGGGCTACAGCTTGCGCGAGGTGTCGGTGCAGACCAACGACCAGGGCTTCCCCCGTCCGGTGCGGATGATGACGGCCGAAGCCAAGTCAGCGCAGGCCGACATGGCCGTTCCGGTCGAGGCGGGCAAGAGCACGGTGGTGGTGACCGTTTCGGGGACGGTACAGCTGCGGTAGCAGTAACCTGGGCTGTATCCCGGGCCGAAGTGGAGTGGCCCGCAATGAAGTGACGGATGAATCGCGGGGCTGAGGGAGCGGACACGCCGCGAGCGGCCGCAGGGATGCAAGGAAGGGTCGCGAGGGTGGCGGTATCGACGCTTTGTCGCTGCTGTGGCGCATCTAGCGCCACAGCAACGAGCGGCTCATGCGCTGGCCGACCCCGCACGCGGGGCCCGCGGCCTTCGCTCCTGAGCCGCCTACTGAGCCGCCCACCCCCCATCCATATTCCACGCGACGCCTCTTACGTTGTTCGCGGCGGGCGAGCAGAGGAACACGGCGAGGTCGCCCAACTCCTCGGGCGTGGTGAACTGCAGCGAGGGCTCCTTCTCGCCGAGCAACTGCTTTGTCGCTTCTTCATTGGACCACCCATTGGCCGCCGCCTTCGCGTCCACCTGCTGTTGCACCAGCGGCGTGAGCACCCAGCCGGGACAGATCGCATTGCAGGTCACGCCCGTGGTGGCGTTTTCCAGCGCGATGACCTTGGTCAATCCCACCAGGCCGTGCTTGGCCGCGACGTAGGCCGACTTTTGCGCCGAGGCGACCAGGCCGTGCACCGAAGCGACATTGATGATGCGCCCCCAGTTGGCCGCCTTCATCGCCGGCAGCGCGAGCCGGCTCGCGTGGAAGGCGCTCGAGAGATTGATGGCGATGATGGCATCCCATTTCCCGGGCGGGAAGTCCTCGACCGGCGCGACATGCTGGATGCCGGCGTTGTTTACCAGGACATCCACGCGGCCGAATTGCGCGGCCGCGAATTTCAGCATGTCCTCGATCTCGGATGGCTTGCTCATGTCGGCCCCGTGGTAGGCCACCTTCGCGCCCAGCGACTGGATTTGCGCCTTGGGGCCTTCCACGTCGCCAAATCCATTGAGCACGATGGCGGCGCCCTGGCGCGCCAGCGCCTTGGCGATCCCCAGCCCGATGCCGCTGGTGGAGCCTGTGACGAGGGCAGTCTTGCCTTTGAGCATGGTGGATCTCCGAAGTGAATTAGGATGGCGTCAACCATCGACAAAACCGCAAAGTATCGGGTTTTTTCACCGCCATGCCGCAACCTACGCTGAACTACGTAACGTGTCCCGATCCCTCGGGCGGGCACCGCATGGCCTGGTGGCAATGGGGCGATCCGCTCGCTGGCCATGTGATCGTCTGCGTGCATGGCCTGTCGCGCCAGGGGCGGGACTTCGACGTGCTGGCCGAGGTCCTGCTGGAGCGCGCCGCCCATCCGCTGCGCATCGTTTGCCCGGACGTGGCCGGGCGCGGGCGCAGCGACTGGCTGAAAGATCCGCTGACCTACCAGATACCGACCTACGTGGCGGACATGCTGGCGCTGCTGGCCGCGCTGCACGAGCAACGCGCGGTCACGACGCTCGATTGGCTGGGCACGAGCATGGGCGGCCTTATTGGAATGGGTGTCGCCGGCACGCCGCGGTTGCCGCTGCCCGTGCCGGTGCGGCGCCTGGTGCTCAACGACGTGGGGCCGCAGATACAGTGGCAAGCCCTGCAACGCATCGGCACTTACCTGGGCAATACGGGCCGCTTCGAAAGCGTCGAACAGGCCGCCGCCGCAATGTGGGCCATCTCCACGAGCTTCGGGCCGCACACACCCGCGCAATGGCTGGCGCTGTCGCAGGCGATGGTCAGGCCGTTGCCCGAAGGCGGCTTGACGCTGCATTACGACCCGGCTATTGCCGTGCCGTTTCGCACGGTGACCGAGGAGTCCGCGGCCCAGGGGCAGGCCGCGCTCTGGCAGCTGTACGACAACATCCGCGCCGACGTGCTGGTCACCCGCGGCGCCAATTCCGACCTGCTGACGCGCGAGACCGCGCTGGCGATGACGGGTCGCGGACCCAAAGCCCGCCTTGCCGAGTTTGAAGGCGTGGGACATGCCCCCACCTTCGTTGCGAATAACCAGATCGAGGCGGTGGCCTCGTTCCTCTTGAAGTGAAAGCCCACCCCTGAGATGAAAAGCCTGACAGCGGAGCACGCCGACTCCGCCCAAGTTCCCGAGCTGATCGCCGCCACCGAGCAGACGATGCCGCACCAGGCCAATGCGCTGGCGCGCGCGCGCGCGTTCGCGGAACCCTTCATTGCCGCCGAGACGCTCGATACCGGCCAGAACACGCTGGCGCACGCCGATGCCGTGGCCGCCATCCTCAAGGCGATGGGCGGCTCCGAAGCCATGCAGGCGGCAAGCTACCTGGTCTACTCCTGCCCGCACCTGAACAAGCCGCAGGAGGTGATCGCCAAGGCCTTTGGCGAGAACTATGCCGCGCTGGCGGTCGAGACCACCAAGCTCGTCCGCGTGCAGCAGCAGACGCGCGCCGCCGAGGACTCGGCCCGGCTGGTGGACGACCCGAAGGTGCAGACCGAAAACGTGCGCAAGATGCTGCTGGCGTTCTCGCGCGACTTGCGCGTGGTGCTGCTGCGGCTGGCCTCGCGCTTGCAGACGCTGCGCTGGTATGCCGCCTCCAAGACCAGCGCGCCGCCCAGCGTGGCGCGCGAAGCGCTCAACGTCTTCGCGCCGCTGGCCAACCGCCTGGGCATCTGGCAGCTCAAGTGGGAGATGGAAGACCTGGCGTTCCGTTTCCTGGAACCGGACACCTACAAGCAGGTCGCCAGGCTGCTCGACGAGAAGCGCGCGGAGCGCGAGGGGTACGTGGAGCGCCTGCGCGCCCGGCTGGAGTCCGAGCTGCAGGCGCAGGGCGTGCGCGCCAGCGTCCATGGCCGGCCCAAGCACATCTACAGCATCGTCAAGAAGATGCGCGGCAAGTCGCTGGACTTCGACCAGGTGTTCGATATCCGTGCGCTGCGCGTCATCGTTCCCGAGGTCAAGGATTGCTACGCCGCGCTGTCGTGGGTCCACGAACAGTTCACGCCCATCGTCGAGGAGTTCGACGATTACATCGCCCGCCCCAAGGCCAACGGCTACCAGTCGCTGCATACCATCGTGCGCGACACGGCGGGACGGCCCATCGAAATCCAGATCCGCACGCAGGCGATGCACGACTATGCGGAGCACGGCGTCGCGGCGCACTGGGCCTACAAGGAAGCGGGCAGCAAGGGTTACGCGGGCGTCTCGGCCAGCGGCGGGTACGACGCCAAGATCGCGGTGCTGCGCCAGCTGCTGGCCTGGGAGCGCGACCTCGCGGGCTCGGGCGAAGGCTTGTTCGAGGACCGCATCTATGTCCTGACGCCCGATGCAGCGATCGTCGAGCTGCCGCAAGGCGCGACTCCGGTGGACTTCGCCTACACCGTGCACACCAACCTGGGCCACCGCTGCCGCGGCGCCCGCATCGATGGCGTGATGGTGCCGCTGAACACGCCGCTGCAGAACGGGCAGACGGTGGAGATCACGGCCGCGAAGGAAGGCGGGCCTTCGCGCGACTGGCTCAACGCCGACCTGGGATTCCTGGCCAGCCATCGCGCCAAGGCCAAGGTGCGCGCCTGGTTCAATGAGCGGATCAAGCACGAGACGGTGGCGCGCGGCCGTGAGGCGGTGGAGAAACTGCTGCAGCGCGAAGGCAAGACGGCGACGAAACTGGAGGACCTGGCCGGCCAACTGGGTTTCAAGTCGGCCGACGACCTGTTCGCCGTCGTGGGCAAGGACGAGTACTCGCTGCGCAACATCGAGACCTTGCTGCGGCCGCCGGAGGCGCCGCTGCCACAGGACGAATTCCTGCTGCTGAAAAAGTCAAGGCAGGTCGAAAAATCGCCCAAGGGCGGCGTGCTGGTGGTGGGCATCGATTCCCTGATGACTCAGTTGGCCAAGTGCTGCAAGCCGGCGCCCCCCGATGTGATCCGCGGCTTCGTGACGCGCGGCAAGGGCGTGAGCATCCACCGCGGCGACTGCAGCAACTTCCGCGAACTGGCGGCCCGCTCGGGCGAGAGG
>DATMBW010000579.1:0-5384 GCA_035559095.1 Ramlibacter sp. | reverse complement strand
CGTCGCGCGGCAGGGCAGGCGGCGAAGTGGCGACCAGGCTGTCGGCCGTCACCCGGAGCACGTCGTGCGCCGATTGCAGGCTGAAGAAGGCGCGCGTGTTGCCGTAGACGTCGACGGCCTCGCTTTGCTGCGCCGGCGCGGGGCTGACCGTGAGCCGGTGCCTCAGCAATTGCTGCCGCGCGTCGTGCACCGGCTTCAGGTGCGCCATGTGCTGGGCGGTCTTGACCGCCGGCGCGTAGTCGTAGCGGGTTTCGTGGACGACGTGCAGCAGCATGACTAAACGCCGATGCTCTGGCGCGGATCGCTCGAATGCGTGAAGTAGCGCGCGCCCAGGTCGTCCGAAAGCCGGTGAGCGGCATCCACGCATCGCGCCAGCAGTTCCAGCAGCCCCGCGTAGCGTCCTTGCGCATCGCGTTCGCACATGGCCTGCAGCGACCATTGCTCCGGGTCGGGCACGGTCAACGCGATATCGGACGCCTCGCCCGGCGTGCCGCGGGCGAGTTTCGCCAGGCGCCCGCGCAGCGTCTGCGCCACCCAGCCGAGCGAGCGCGGGTTGTCGCGGTCCAGCACCAGCAGGTCCAGCAGGGCGGCAATGTCGTGGCGCTGCTGGTACTGCGCGTGGAACGTGATCGTGCTGTCGAACAGGGCCACCACGGCTTCGAAGCCGCCTTCGTCGAACAACGCACCCGTTTCGATGGCCGAGCGCAAAGCCGAGGCCAGGAAGCCCAGGCGCTCCAGGTGACGCCCGCTGGACAGCAGCCGCCAGCCGTCGTCGCGCGTCATGCGGTCGGTCTGCGACCCGGTCATCGCCGCCGTGCGGCCCGACAATGTTTCCAGCACCCGCAAGGCTTCGACCGAGGTGTAATCGCCGTCGGCGGCGCAGGCGGCGCAGCCGCGGAAGAACTCCTGCTCGGCGCGCACGATCACATTCCACTGTTCCAGCGACAGCCGCTCGCGCACCGCCGACGCCGCGCCGCGCAGCGCGGCCAGGCTGAAGCCCACGCTGGCGCCGCTGTCGGTGTCGCCGAGCGCCGCGATCAGCGAGCGCTCGAACACGCGCCGCGCCTGCGTTGGCGGCGGCACCGCCGGCAGCACCAGCGCATTGGCCACGGCCATCTCGCCCAGCCAGGCCAGCAGGGGCTGTGACGACTGGTCCTCGCCGTTGAGGCTCTCCAGCACGAGCCGGGCCAGGCGCGTCGAGTTTTCCGTGCGCTCGGTATAACGGCCGAGCCAGAACAGGTTTTCGGCGGCGCGGCTGGTGGCGCTGCGGCTGCGGTGCCCGATCTCCACGGCCGGCTGGTCGTAATGCAGCAGGCTGGTCGAGTCGACCTCGCCTTCGGTCATCACCCAGGTGTCGGCGCTGCTGCCGCCGCGCTGCATCGAGGCGATCTCCAGCGCGGCGCTGACGATTCGCGTCAGGCCGCCGGGCAGCACCCGCCACGACCGCGGCCCGTCCGACACCGCGAACACGCGCAGCATCAGCGAACGCGGCAGGATGCGGTCGCCCTGCAGCTCACGCTTCCAGGTCGGCATCTGCGACAGCGGCAGCCAGGCCTGAACCGTGTGTTCCTCGCTCTTGCGCGCGATGCGGCCCGCCCATTCGTCGAGTTCGCGCCGCGACAGCGACTTGCCCAGCACCGCGCCGGCACCGGCGCTGGCATAGGTCGGCTTGACCACACTGGTTCCCAGCTGCGGCAGCACCGCCTCCATCGCCGCGCGCTCGCCGCACCACCAGGTGGCCAGCGAAGGCAGCTTGAGTTCCTCGCCCAGCAGATGGCGCGACAGCGCGGGCAGGAAGCCGAGCACGGCGGTGGACTCCAGAAAAGCGGAACCCGGCGCGTTGGCGACCAGCACGTTCCCCGCGCGGATCGCCTGCAGCAGGCCGGGCACGCCCAGGCGCGAATCGGAACGCAGCTCCAGCGGATCGAGGAATTCGTCGTCCAGGCGCTTGAGGATCCCGTGCACCGGCTCCAGGCCCTGCAGGGTCTTCAAGTACAGGCGCTGGTCGCGCACGGTGAGATCGCCGCCTTCGACCAGAGTCAGGCCGAGGTAGCGGGCCAGGTAGGCGTGCTCGAAATAGGTTTCGTTGTAAGGGCCCGGCGTGAGCAGGACGATCCGTGGTGGGCCTTGCGCCGGGCACATCGCCATCAGCGCGTCCACCAGCGCGCGGTAGGTGGCGGCGAGGCGCTGCACTTTGAGGTCGCGGAAGGCCTCGGGGAACAGCCGCGAGATGATCAGCCGGTTTTCCAGCAGGTAGCCCAGGCCCGAAGGCGCCTGCGTGCGTTGCGACACCACCCACCAGGAGCCCGCGGGGTCGCGTGCCAGGTCGAACGCGGCGATGTGCAGGTGCGTTCCGCCGGCGGGCTTCACGCCGTGCATGGGGCGCAGGTAGCCGGGGTGGCCCTGGACCAGCGCAGGCGGCAGCAGGTTGGCCGCCAGCAGCTGCTGCGGCCCGTAGACGTCGGCCATGATGCGGTCGAGCAGCTGCACGCGCTGCAGCACGCCGGCCTCGATCCGCTCCCAGCTTTGCGGTGAAACGATCAACGGAAACAGGTCCAGCGACCAGGGCCGCTGCGGATCGTTGGCGTCGGCGTACACGTTGTAGGTGATGCCGTTGTCGCGCACCTGGCGTTCCAGGTGGAGGGTGCGGCGATGCAGGTCGGCGAAGCCGTCGTGGCCGAGGTGCTCGAAGAATCGGGCCCAGGGCGCGACCGGCAAGGCATGCGGCGCGACCGCACTCGCGGCGCGATCCGCCGCACCGGCGGGCGCGGATACGGCGCCCCGCAGTTCGTCGAAGTGCCCGGCGGCGGCCGGCGGCGCCAGCGCGGCGGCCAGGGCCGCAAGCGTCTCCTGGGCGTCGGCCCCGAACAGGGAATCCACCGGCTCGTCGTGTGTGTCCACTCGGGGCATTGTCCCACCGCGCGTTGCATCGTGCTTTCAGGCACCCGCGCTGGATGCACCACATGTTGCACACCGGCGACGCTAGCGCGTGCAAACCTCTGAAGCACAATGGAGTGATGGACGCTGGACCGGCGCCGCGCAGGCAACAGCACCCCCACATGAAGAACAACTGGCTGCCCCTTTTCATCACCCTCGCGATCCAGTCCGTTGTGTCGCTGGCGCTGCTGGCGCTGCCGGTGATGGCCACGGTCGTGGCGCAGGCGCTGGGCGTGTCGGCCACGCTGGTGGGGGTGTTCGTGGCCCTGGCCTATCTCGGCGCCATCCTGTCGAGCCTGGCATCGGGCTCGGCGGTGGCGCGGTTCGGGGCCATCCGGGTGAGCCAGGTGGGATTGCTGTTGTGCGCCGCCGGCCTGCTGGTCTGCGCGCTGCCGTCGGTGGCGGCCATGGCGCTGGGCGCGTTGCTGATCGGCCTGGGCTACGGGCCCATCACGCCGGCCAGCTCCCACCTGTTGGCGCTGACGACGCCCGCCCACCGCATGTCGCTGGTGTTCTCGGTCAAGCAAACCGGCGTTCCGCTCGGCGGCATGCTGGCGGGCGCCATCGTGCCGGGCCTGGTGCTGCTGGGCGGATGGCAAGCGGCGCTGCTGGCCGTGGCGTTGGCCAATGTCCTGTGCGCGCTGGCATCCCAGCCCCTGCGCGCCGGCCTGGACGCCGACCGCCAGAGCGACCGCGCGCTGGCTTTCGGCAACCTCATGCAGCCGCTGCACCTGGTGCTGTCGCAGCGTGTGCTGGCGCGGCTGGCCGCTTTCTCCTTCGTTTTCTCCGCGGTGCAGCTGTCGCTCGGAACCTATCTCGTGACGTATCTGCACCTGGCGCTGGACTGGGGCCTGGTGAAAGCCGGGCTGGCGCTATCGGCCGCGCAGTTCGGCGGCATCGCGGGGCGCGTGGCATGGGGCTATGTGGCCGATCGCTGGCTGGGCGCCGGGCGCGCCCTGGCCGTCGTGGCGGCGCTCATGACGCTATCGACACTGGCGACGGCCCTGCTCGATGCTCGCGTACCGGCGGTGCTTGTGTTCACGCTGCTGGTCGTCTTTGGCGCGTCCGCGATCGGATGGAACGGCGTCTATCTGGCCGAGGTGGCGCGGCGCGCGCCCCCGGGCATGGCCAGCATCGCGACCGGCGGCACGCTCGCTGTCACATTCTTCGGCGTGGTGCTGGGGCCTACGTTGTTCGGCGCCGTGGCGGCGCTGGGGGGCGGCTACCGCGCCGGCTTTGCCGCGCTGGCAGTGCCCACCGCCTTGTGCGTCATCAGCTTGATGCGAGGGGACCGGCCGGCCGCGTCAGAGCCCGATCGCGACTGAGCGGCCTCGATGCTCTGGTCATCCCGGGCTCGACCGGGGATCCACCCAAGAGGCGGCAAGACAATGAATCTGTCATTGCGGGCTTGACCCGCAATCCAGGAAGTCATGGATGCCGGGTCAAGCCCGGCATGACAGCTCAGCCAGCCGCGTCAGGACGCATGCGCCGCGCGCGCTCCAGGGTCCGCGCCACGGCGCGTGGGTCCATGCCGTACATCTGGGCAAACGCATCGAGCGGTTGGCCGCCGGCCTCGAAGGCGCGCAGCAGCGCTTCGTCCCTGGCGCTGCGCTCGGCTGCCTGCGCCAGCGCTTCATCCAGCAGGACGTTGGCCGCTTCGTCGCGGCCGCGCACGAGCTGCGCGTAATCGGAGCGCGACAACCCCGAGGCTTCGAAGGCCTGCGCCATGCGCTCGCGCAGTTTGGCGCGCAGGTCTTCCCCGGTGCGCGCGTGGCGGCGGCGGAACACTTCCAGCAAGGCCTGGTAAACGTGTTCGGGCGCCATCGCTTCCACCGCCTGCCCCTGCAGGTCGTGGCGTTGCTGGCCGGCGGCCACCGCCGTGAGGTAACGCGTGGACCGGGTGTGCAGGCCCAGCGCTTCTTTCAGCGCTTCGCGCTGGAGCGCTTCGGGATGCGCCGCCAGCAGGTCCTGGAAGATGCCGCGCTTGAGCGGCAGGAATACTTCGCCGAACAGGTGGGGATAGAGCTGCGCCAGCTTTTCCAGCGTTGGGTTGCTGCGCGGCGCCCGCGCCGCGGCGGCCCGGGCGGCCTGCGGTCCGCGCGGCGCCTGGCTGCCCTGGCGGGCCTTGGCGCGGCGTGGTGGGCTGGCCGCAGCGGTTGCGGCGGTGTTGGTTTCGGGGTCGGTCATGATGCAAAGGCGGTATTACCCGTCCATCATGCCAGTGAAAGCAGTCGGCCGGGTTCCCCTGGGGGTCGAAACGCCCCGAGTTGTGCGTTGCACGGCTGGAATCGGCCGCTGGTAAGCTTTGGGCAATGAAAGCAGTCATCTTTTTTCTGTTGGTCTGGCTGGCGGGCGCGGCGTCACCGGCGTTCGCCAGGACCCCCGGCGAGGTCGAAGTCGGCGCAATCCTTCGCGAAGCGCCCATGCAGGGGCTGTCGGGGCCATCG
>DATMBW010000578.1:0-2305 GCA_035559095.1 Ramlibacter sp. | reverse complement strand
TGTGGCGACCTATCGTCGCCGCCTGTCCAGCGTTGTCCTGAGCTGACAGGCCGCGTTGGCGATGGGCCGGAACAGGCCAGGCATGAAGGAAAACTTCGATCTGCCGAGCTGCCCCTCATTCAGCGGGTCAGCGTCACCACGCGTTCGGTGGGCACGGTGAGCTTGAGCTCGACCAGCTCACCGCCGGTACGCAGCTTCGGATAGCCAACCGATTCGACAGGGAGCAGGCCGGCGCTGGCGGCGGGCACCGGGCTCTTGGTGGCGGGCGCGTCATCGCCCAGCGCGAGTTCGCGGTCGCCGTCGCAGCGCGATAGCAACGCCGGGCGTGTCAGGCGCACCTGGCGAACGCCGGTTAGCGCCTGCTTGTCCGGGCTCGCGACGGCCTTGCCGTCCTGCGCCAACAACTGCACGCCAGCCATGCGCGGCGCCCAGCGACCACTGGCGATGCGGCCGGCCACGATGCAACTGGCGTCGGCCGGCTGGGCGAACGATGGAATTGCGACAGGCAAGGCGGCGAACGCCAGGGCGCAAGCCAGCGCGGTGCGAAGGATGCCCATGGAAAGCCTCCGGACAATAACGTGACCCAGCATACCGGCGCAGCGGCAGCGCGGCACGTAGCCGGCGCAACAAGGCGAAACCAGGTGTTTTGCCTGTGCGCGGCCCGGCAAGCCGCTTCAGGTCGTGAGCCGCTGCAAAGCCTCGCGGTAGATCGCCGCGGTCTTGTCGATCACGTCCTGCGGCAGCCGCGGCGCGGGCGGGGTCTTGTCCCAGGGCTTGCCGTTGATGCGCACCTGCTCCAGCCAGTCGCGCACGAACTGCTTGTCGTAGCTGGGGGGATTGACGCCGCGGCGATAGGCCTCGTCGTAGCCTTCCAGCGGCCAGTAGCGCGACGAGTCGGGCGTGAGCACCTCGTCCATCAGGACCAGCGTGCCCGCATCGTCCAGGCCGAATTCGAACTTGGTGTCCGCAATGATCATCCCCTTGGCCAGGGCCATGGCCGCCGCCTCGCGGTAGATCGCGATGCTCACGTCGCGGATCCTCGCGGCCAACGCCGGGCCCACGACCTCCACCACACGCTCGTAGCTGATGTTCTCGTCGTGCTGCCCCGCCGCGGCCTTGCCCGCCGGCGTGAAGATCGGCTCGGGCAGCTTGCCCGCGTTCGACAAGCCGGGCGGCAGTTCGACCCCGCAGATGGCTTGCGACTGCTGGTACTCTTTCCAGCCGCTTCCCGCGAGATAGCCGCGCACGACCGCTTCCACCGGAATGGGCTTCAGCCGCCTGACCAGCATCGAGCGGCCCGCGACCTGGGGGACTTCGGCCGGCGTCACCACGCTTTCGGGCGCCTCGCCGGTCAGGTGATTGGGGCACAGGTGCGCCAGCTTGCCGAACCAGAACAGCGCCATGCGCGTCAAGATTTCCCCCTTGCCCGGGATAGGCTCGCCCATGATCACGTCGAAGGCCGACAGGCGGTCGCTGGCGACCATCAGGATGCGGTCGGTTCCGACGGCGTAGTTGTCGCGGACCTTGCCGCGCGCGAGCAGCGGCAGGGAAGTGATGTTGGAGGTATGGAGGGCGGCAGTCATGGCAGACGCATTGTCGCTCAGTGAGGCACGGGGACTGCGGCACCGCACAGCTGCCCGTGGACCGCGCGAAATATCCGCAGCGCGGTGGTGAAGAGAACCCGGCTTTGCCGGGCCACTTTGCACTGGGCAACCCGGCAGAATCGCCGGTCGACTTTTCCGGTTAATGCACCACCTGGGCCAGCTCGCCCTTGGCGTACTGGGCGGCCACGACCTGCAGGCTCTGCGCCTTGATCTTGCCGGCCTGGCCTTCGCAGCCGAACTGCACATAGCGCTGCTTGCAGATCTGCTTGGCGGCTTCGCGCGCCGGCTTCATCCAGTCGCGCATGTCGAACTTCTCCGGGTTCTCTGCCATGAACTTGCGCACGGCGCCCGTCATCGCCAGCCGGATGTCGGTGTCGATGTTGATCTTGCGCACCCCGAACTTGATCGCGTGCTGGATTTCCTCGACCGGGACGCCGTAGGTTTCCTTCATGTTGCCGCCGTACTGGCGGATGACAGCCAGCAGGTCCTGCGGCACGCTGGAGCTGCCGTGCATCACCAGGTGCGTATTGGGAATGCGGCGGTTGATCTCCTTGATGCGTTCGATCGCGAGGATGTCGCCGGTGGGCTTGCGCGTGAACTTGTAGGCGCCGTGGCTGGTGCCGATGGCGATCGCCAGGGCGTCGAGCTGGGTGCGCTTGACGAAGTCGGCCGCCTGCTCCGGGTCGGTCAGGAGCTGCTCG
>DATMBW010000577.1:0-13145 GCA_035559095.1 Ramlibacter sp. | reverse complement strand
GGACAGCTGCGACGAGTCAGTTTACGAAGCGCGCAAGCGCGCCCGCCCCCAGGCCGAGCATCACAGCCGCCACAGAGATCGCCCCCGCCGGGCACCGCCTGCCGCGAGGAAGCCGCGGTGGCGTTCTACGAGAAATACCACGGCGTGTCCTGCAAAGGCGGGGCCGGGCGGGCCGCGGCGCATCGATCACGCGAGGGCGCCTGGGTTTGCTCGATTTCGTGGCCGCGCGCTTTAGCGCTTCGTGATCTGACTCGTCGCAGCTGTTTGAACGGAGCGCGTAGCGCGCAGTGAGTTCTGCGACGGGCCACGAGATCGAGCAAACCCAGGGTAGCCGGTGCGCAGCGCTGGCCGCCTCGCGGATGCGCCGCGGCCCGCCCGGCCCCGGCTTTGCCGCGCTGCCTTCCTTTTCAGTGGACAGGCCCCGCATGATTTGCCCTTGCGCGGGGCCGGTTGATTACCCGCCAGGTAATCGCTTTGCGCGCGGCTCGCACTACGATCCACGCGATGAACACTGCCACTGCCTCCGCTCATCACGCGGCGCCGCGCCCGTTTGGCGACTACCTGCGCCACTGGCGCCAGCACCGGCGCCTGAGCCAGCTCGACCTGGCGCAGGAAGCCGAGATCTCCACCCGTCACCTGAGCTTCGTCGAAACCGGACGCTCGTTGCCCAGCCGGGAAATGGTGCTGCGTCTGGCCGAACGGCTGGAAATCCCCTTGCGCGAACGCAACGCGCTGCTCGTGGCCGCCGGGTACGCGCCCATGTACCGCGAACGCGCTCTGAACGACCCGGCGCTCGCGGCGGCGCGCCAGGCGGTCGAGCTGATACTCAAGAGCCACGAGCCTTTTCCCGCTCTCGCGGTAGACCGGCACTGGAACCTGGTTGCAGCCAACAGCATGTTGCCGCACCTGCTGGCCGGCGCCGATCCTTCACTTCTTCAGGGACAGGTCAACGTTTTGAGGCTGAGCCTGCATCCGCGGGGGCTCGCGCCGAAGATCGCGAACCTGTCGCAATGGCGGCGCCACCTGTTCGAGCGGCTGCGCCAGCAAGTCCAGGCGACCGGCGACCCTGCGCTGTCGGAACTGCTGCAGGAACTGCGCGGCTATCCGGTGCCCGAGGATGCAGACCAGCTGCACATGGAAGGCGAGCATCTGGGGGTGGTGATGCCCTTGCAGTTCCGCAGCAGCTTCGGGGTGCTGAACTTCATCAGCACGACGACGATCTTCGGCACGCCGGTGGACGTGACGCTGCAGGAACTGGCAATGGAAACATTCTTTCCGGCCGATGCCCGCACCGGCGAGTTGCTGCGTCAAATGGTATCGCGCGGGCCCATCGATGCCGGACCAGGTCCGGTGTGACAGCGGCTTCTGGCTCGGGCGTCCCCACTAAGCGGGCGCGAGCGGCGCCGTCTTCTGGCGCTCACGAATCTGCAGCTCGAACGCGCGCAGCCGCTTGTAGACCGAGATCAACTCCACCACGGTGGTCCAGCTGAGCACCAGATACTGAAACGACTGCTCGACGCGTCCGAACGCGCGGACGATCTGCTGCATGACCCCCAGCGTAATCAGGCCCGTCACCAGCGTCGGGCCCAGCGCGATGTAGGGCACCAGCACGCCGAACTGCAAGTACGACCACTTGACCACGTCGAAGTACAGGTAGTTGAAAAACAGGCGAAAGTAGTTGCGCCGCACGTCCAGGAACAGCGAGTTGGCCACGGGCCGCGCCGCGCGGCCGGCATCGTCTTCTCCATAGACCAGCTCCTTGCGGTACGCGGCTTCCACGCGCTGGTTCTGGAACTCCAGGCCGGGCAGCCTGATCCCCACGACGGCCATCAGCACGGTGCCGGCCAGGGCAAAGCCGATCGCGACCCAGACCAGCGACTGGGATACGGGCCCGATCCAGGGCAGCTCGGTCACCTTGGTGGACAGCGTCCAGAGAATCGGCAGGAAGGCCAGCAGCGTCATCACGCTGCGCATGAAGTCCACGCCGAGGCCCTCCATGAGCCGGGCGAAGCGCATCGTGTCCTCCTGCACGCGCTGTGCGGCCCCTTCGATATGGCGCAGCCGTTCCCAGTGCGCCATGTAGTAGTCGTTCATCGCCGTGCGCCAGCGGAAGATGTAGTGCTTGATGAAAAAGTCCAGCACCACAGCGATCGTCACGTAGATCATCGCGATGCGGCCGAAGGTCATCAGGTGCCCCCAGAATTCCGGCAAGGTGATGCTGCCGGGCTTGCCCAGCGCCTTTTGCACAAGGTCGTAGAAGGTGCCGAACCACTCGTTGATCTGGACGTCCAGGTTGACGCGGTACCAGGTGGCAAAAAGGATCAGCAGCGTGCCGAGCACCGACCATGGCAACCAGCGGCGGGAGAGAAAGAAGGAGCGAAACATTGCGACAGCCCTTGTTCGGAGTTGGTTCGGGCATGTTAGCCGCCGGGTTCCTGGCCGCCCAAGCCTGACCGCAACTGATTGCGCGTCCCCCAAAAAAAAAGCGGCCTCGCGGCCGCCTTTTTTTCACCTTGCGAAAGACAGTCAGGCAGGCACCGACGCTGCCACGTCCTTGAACTCCGCGATGCGGTCGAAGTTCAGGTATTGGTAGACCTTGTCGCTGGCCGCGGTGAGCACCTCCATGTCGCTCATGTACTCCTGGCGCGTCGGAATCCGGCCCAGTTTCGAGCAGATCGAGGCGAGCTCCGCGCTGCCGAGGTAGACGTTGCTGTTCTTGCCCAGCCGGTTGGGGAAGTTACGGGTCGAAGTGGAGAAAACCGTTGCACCTTCCTTGACCTGCGCCTGGTTGCCCATGCACAGCGAGCAGCCGGGCATTTCCATGCGCGCGCCAGCGCTGCCCAGTACCCCGTAGTGCCCTTCTTCGGACAACTGGCGGGCGTCCATCTTGGTGGGTGGCGCCATCCACAGCCGCACCGGGATGTCCCGCTTGCCGTCGAGCAGCTTGGAGGCCGCGCGGAAATGGCCGATGTTGGTCATGCACGAGCCGATGAACACCTCGTCGATCTTCGTGCCCGCCACGTCGGACAGGGTCTTCACATCGTCGGGATCGTTGGGGCAGGCCAGGATGGGTTCCCGGATGTCGGCCAGATCGATCTCGATCACGGCGGCGTATTCCGCGTCGGCATCGGCCTTGAGCAGCTGCGGGTCCGCCAGCCAGGACTGCATCGCCTTGATGCGGCGGTTGATGGTGCGCGCATCGGCGTAGCCGTTGGCGATCATCCACTTGAGCATCGTGATGTTGCTGTTGATGTATTCGATGATCGGCGCCTTGTCCAGGTGCACCGTGCAGCCGGCCGCCGAGCGCTCGGCGGAGGCATCGCTTAATTCGAACGCCTGCTCCACCTTCAGGTCGGGCAGGCCCTCGATCTCGAGGATGCGGCCGGAGAAGATGTTCTTCTTGCCCTGCTTGGCCACTGTCAGCAGGTCCTGCTTGATCGCGTACAGCGGAATGGCGTTGACCAGGTCGCGCAGCGTCACGCCGGGCTGCATCTTGCCCTTGAAGCGCACCAGCACGCTCTCGGGCATGTCCAGCGGCATGACGCCCGTCGCCGCGGCGAACGCCACCAGGCCCGAACCGGCCGGGAAGCTGATGCCGATCGGGAACCGCGTATGGCTGTCGCCGCCGGTGCCCACGGTGTCGGGCAACAGCATCCGGTTGAGCCAGCTGTGGATGATCCCGTCGCCGGGACGCAGGCTGATGCCGCCGCGGTTGGAGATGAACTGCGGCAGCTCGTGGTGCATCTTGACGTCCACCGGCTTGGGATAGGCCGCCGTGTGGCAGAAGCTCTGCATCACCAGGTCGGAGCTGAAGCCCAGGCAAGCCAGGTCCTTCAACTCGTCACGGGTCATCGGGCCGGTCGTGTCCTGGGAGCCCACTGAAGTCATCTTGGGCTCGCAGTAGGTGCCCGGGCGCACGCCCTTGCCCTTGGGCAGGCCACAGGCGCGGCCCACCATCTTCTGCGCCAGCGTATAGCCCTTGCCGGTATCGGCGGGGTCGTGCGGCAGCCGGAACAGCGTGGACGGCGGCAGGCCCAATGCCTCGCGTGCCTTGGCGGTGAGACCGCGCCCGACGATCAGCGGGATGCGGCCGCCGGCTCGCACTTCGTCGAACAGCACGTCGCTCTTGACCTGGAACCGGGCGATGACTTCGCCATTCTTCAGTGCCGTGCCTTCGTAGGGGCGCAATTCGATCACGTCGCCCATCTCCATCTTCGAGACATCGAGCTCGATCGGCAGGGCTCCGGCGTCTTCCATCGTGTTGTAGAAGATCGGGGCGATCTTGGAGCCCAGGCACACGCCGCCGAAGCGCTTGTTCGGCACGAACGGAATGTCTTCCCCCGTGAACCACAGCACCGAGTTGGTGCCCGACTTGCGGCTGGAACCCGTGCCCACCACGTCGCCCACGTAGGCGACCAGGTTGCCCCGCGCGCGCAGCTGCTCGATGAACTTCACCGGACCCCGCTTGCCCTCCTCCTCGGGTGTGATGCCGGGTCTCGGGTTTTTCAGCATCGCCAGCGCGTGCAGCGGAATGTCGGGACGGCTCCAGGCATCGGGCGCGGGCGAGAGGTCATCCGTATTGGTTTCGCCGGTGACCTTGAAGACCGTGACCTTCATGCTCTGCGGCACTTCAGGACGGCTTGTGAACCATTCGGCGTCGGCCCAGCTTTGCAGCACCGACTTCGCGTTCGCGTTTCCCTTGTCGGCCTTTTCCTTGACGTCGTGGAACTGGTCGAACATCAGCAAGGTCTTCTTCAGGCCTTCGGCAGCGATGCCGCCGACCTGCTTGTCGTCGAGCAGATCGACCAGGGGCCCGATGTTGTAGCCGCCCAGCATCGTGCCCAGAAGCTCCGTCGCTTTTTCCCGGCTGATGACCGCGCACTTCTGGCTGCCGTGCGCGACCGCCGCCAGGTAGCTGGCCTTGACCTTTGCCGCATCGTCCACGCCCGCCGGCACGCGGTGCGTGATCATGTTGACCAGGCGCTCGGCCTCGCCGGCCGGCGGGTTCTTCAACAGCTCGATCAGGTCGGCGGTCTGCGCGGCCGACAGCGGCAGCGGCGGGATTCCGAGCGCGGCGCGCTCGGCGACATGGTTCACATAGGCTTGAAGCATCGTTACTTTTCTCCGTTCAATTCAAAAAACGTGCGGCTGCCCGACGGGCCGGACAGCCTTATTTGGAAACCGCGGACGCCGGCGACGCGGGCGCGGTCGCAGCTGCCTCCGTCGGTGCCGCGGCCTTGGCCGCCGGCAGCGGTTCCAGCAGGCTGGGCATCGGGTTCTTCTTGAGCGCCTCGTTGACGGCGGCTTGGGCCGGGTTCATGCACTCGTCGGCCAGCCGCTTGCCCATCTTCTGGCTCATGAGCATCGATTTGTTGCCCAGTTGCAGCCACATGGCGCCCGCGCGCGGGTCCTCCAGCCGGATCGCGCCAGTGCGGCTTTCCACCGGCTGCATCCGGAAGCGCTGGATACCGGCGCGCACCACGAAGAAGCCTTCCCGCTTGTGCGGCGTGATGTGGACGGTCGCGCCGAGTTCGCAGGGGATGCTCCCCACAAAGACGCGCTTGGCAATCTCGAGGTCGGCGGGGGTCAGGTTGACGGCAGGATCGTCATCGACCGGCGTGACTTCCTCGACGGCCTTTTGCGCCGAAGGCGCGAGCTTGCCGCCTTTGCGGGCCGCCGGCTTGGGCGACGGCTTGGCCGCCGTTTTGGCGTCCGGCTTGGCCGGGGATGCGGTTTGCGCGAGCGCCAGCGCGGGCGTGCCCGCAATGAGCAGGGAAGCGAGAAGGGCTTTCATACGACTTGTCTCCATGAATTCATGCACGCGGGGGTTGGAACCAATCCCGTACTTCGAGCGGCAGCTTCCTTCCTGTGCGGTGTGCCCTCTCCAACACCTGCCAGTAATAGCGGTAGCTTGCCCTGTCCTCCAGCTTACCTTCGAAACTGATGGGAGCCCATTGTGCACGGGCCCCAGCAGCTATTATTTTCGTAGCAATCTCGACCTCGTGCGCAGCCGGCGCAAAAGCTTCCAGGATCGGGCGGATCTGGTCCGGATGGATGCTCCACATCCGCGTGAAACCGAATTCGCCCGCGGCCCTGCGCGCGGCGGCGAGCAGAGACGCGGTGTTTCTGTACTCTGTCACAACGCCGTGCGAAGGCACCTTGCCCCAGGCGTGGCAGGCCGAGGCGATTTCGAGCTTGGCGCGCACCACCAGCGCGTGCGTGAACTGGCCTTCGATGCCCATCGCTTCGGACGGAATCGCGCCGCCATGGGCCGCGACGAAGTCCATCAGTCCGAAGCTCAGCGACTGCACCCGCGGATGCGCCGCGATGTCGAACGCGCGGTGCACCGCCGCCGCGGACTCGATCAGCACCTGCAATGGCAGCTGGCCCGCGCCGGCGGCATCGAGCGCCGTGCAGGCAGCCTCGACGTCCTGCACCGACTCCACCTTGGGGATCATGATGTGGCACAGCTTCTTGCCGGCCTTGCCCGCGATGGTGGCGACATCCTGCTCGAACGCCGGATGACCCACCGGATGGACTCGCACCGCGACGCGCGCCTTGTCGCTGGCCAGCGCGGCGAGCGCGACCACGAGGGCGGCATGCTCGGCCTCACCCCCGACCGGGGCGCCGTCCTCGCAGTCGAGCGTGACGTCGAAAACGCAGGCGCCGAACTCCTCGGTCATCTCGGCCTGCAGCGCCAGGCTCTTGCGCATCCTGGCCTCGACCCCGCTGTAGTGGTCGCAGACAGGAAGGGATACCGTTTGTGCCTGGGGCCCCAGGAGAACTTCGCGCGGATGCATTACTGCGTTGAGCGTTGAGCGTTGAGTCGTCGGACGTCTGGCGTTGAGCGCCCGCCCGGCTGTTCCCGCCGAACACTCAACGCCCAGCGCTGAACCGGCTCACAGCAGGTGAGCTACGCCCGCCTGCTCGTCCTGGAGTTCCTTCAGGGTCTTGGCGATGCGGTCCTGGCTGAACGCGTCCATCGCCAGACCTTGCACGATCTTGTACTTGCCGTTCTCGGTGGTCACCGGGAAACCGAACATTACGTCCTTGGGGATGCCGTAGTCGCCATTGGAGGGCACGCCCATGGTCACCCACTTGCCGTTGCTGCCCAGCGCCCAGTCACGCATGTGGTCGATCGCGGCGTTCGCGGCCGACGCGGCGGAAGACACGCCCCGGGCTTCGATGATCGCGGCGCCGCGCTTGCCGACGGTGGGCAGGAACACGTCGGCGTTCCAGACTTGGTCGTTGATCAGGTCCTTGACGGCCTTGCCGTTCACGCTGGCGAGGCGGTAATCGGCGTACATGGTGGGCGAATGGTTGCCCCACACCGTGAGCTTCTCGATGTCGCCCACGGCGACGCCGGTCTTGGCGGCGACCTGCGACAGCGCGCGGTTGTGGTCCAGGCGCAGCATGGCGGTGAAATTCTCGCGCGGCAGGCTGGGCGCGCTCTTCATGGCGATGTACGCGTTGGTGTTGGCGGGATTGCCGACCACCAGCACCTTGACGTCGCGGCTGGCGACCTTGTCCAGTGCCTTGCCCTGGGCGGTGAAAATCTGCGCGTTGGCGGCGAGCAGGTCGGCCCGCTCCATGCCGGGGCCGCGCGGACGCGCACCCACCAGCACGGCGTAGTCGGTATCCTTGAACGCGGTCATCGGGTCCGAGTGCGCTTCCATGCCGGCCAGCAGCGGGAAGGCACAGTCCTGCAGCTCCATCATCACGCCCTTGAGGGCCTTCTGGGCTTTCTCGTCGGGGATTTCCAGCAACTGGAGGATCAGGGGCTGGTCCTTGCCCAGCATTTCACCGGCAGCGATGCGAAACAGGATGGCGTAACCGATTTGACCTGCGGCGCCGGTGACGGCAACGCGGACGGGCTTTTTGCTCATGGGAAATCTCCGAATCAAGAGTGGCGAAAGGGTCGGCTTGCGGTGTCGCGCGCGGCGCGTAGGCCGCGCTGGACAATTCATCAGTTTACTCTCGAAAACCCTAGGTCGTCAATTTGTCTTATATCTTATATAAGATATGATGCGAACGGCCTCAGGCCTCCACTCATCCAAACTTCACGACGCACGCCGACAAGCGATGGCCCAGATCCAGTCCACCACAGCCGATAGCGCGGCGGCCCCGGCCGATGCGCTGTCGGCCGTGACGCCCGCGTTCAGTCCGCTGTACCAGCAGATCAAGCTGCTGATCCTGCAAAGCCTCGAGGCCGGCGAATGGAAACCCGGCGAGTCCATCCCGAGCGAGATGGACCTGGCCGCCCGCTTCCGGGTCAGCCAGGGCACGGTGCGCAAGGCCATCGACGAACTCGCTTCCGAAAATCTGGTGGTACGCCGGCAGGGCAAAGGCACCTTCGTGGCAACGCATGCGGAGCAGCATGTACGCTACCGCTTCCTCAAGCTCATGCCCGACAGCGGCGACCGCGACAGCGAAGGTCCGGCCCAACGCGCCGTGCTCGAGTGCAAACGGGTGCGCGCGCCGGCCGAAGTCGCGCGTGCGCTGGGCTTGCGACCGGGCGACGCCGTGCTGCAGGTGCGGCGCATCCTGTCGTTCGGCGGCGTGCCCACCATCCTGGAAGACCTCTGGTTGCCCGGCAATGCCTTCAAGGGCCTGAATGCCGAACACATGGCCAGCTTTGTGGGCCCCACCTACGCCATGTTCGAAGTCGAATTCGGCGTGCGCATGGTCCGCGCCGAAGAGAAGATCCGTGCGGTCGCCGCCGATGCGACCCAGGCGGCGTTGCTGGAAGTGGACCCGCGCAGTCCGCTGCTGAGCGTGGAGCGCATCGCCTACACCTACAACGACACCCCGATGGAACTGCGCCGCGGCTTGTACCGCACCGACACCCATCACTATCGCAATGAGTTGAACTAGCGACACCCAGGGCGTTCGCGCCGGCTTGGCGCGTTGCAATAGAATTTTGGGTTCCGTCTTCCTCAAACTCCAACCCGCGCATGCACCCGACAAAGAAAGCCATTCCATGACAGAGCCCGCAATGAAGCGGCCGGAATTCCGCAACATCAACGCGTTCAATGACCTGCCGACGTACCGGTGGCCCCTCGCATCGATCGTCTCGGGCATGCACCGCATAAGCGGTGTCCTGATGTTCGTGCTGATGCCGTTCATCATCTGGATGTTCGACACCTCAATCTCCTCCGAAATCTCCTTCGCCCGGTTCCGATCCGCATTCACCGCCGGTCTGGGGATTTTTCCGGGCTGGTTCATCAAGCTGGTGGCGCTGGCCCTGATCTGGGCCTTTCTGCATCACTTCATCGCCGGCCTTCGCCATCTCTGGATGGACGTGAGCCACGCCGCGGTGACCAAGGAATTCGGCGCGAAATCGGCCGTCTTCACGCTGGCCGCCAGCCTGCCGCTCACCCTCGTGCTGGGCGCCAAGCTGTTCGGCCTTTATTGACAACTTGCGGGACAGATCCCTAGTTCCGTCCCAACCCATTACAAACTTGCGGGACAGATCTTCAGTTCCGTTCCCGAATGATTAGAGGGATTTTCAAATGTCCGTGAATTTCGGTTCCAAGCGCCTCGTCGTTGGCGCGCACTATGGCCTGCGCGACTGGCTCAGCCAGCGCGTGACGGCCGCCCTGATGGCCCTGTTTACGCTGATCGTGCTGGCCCAGGTCGTCTTTTCAAAAGGGCCGGTCGGCTACGACAAGTGGGCCGGCATCTTCTCCGCGCAGTGGATGAAAGTGCTGACCTTCACCGTGATCGCCGCCCTGCTCTGGCACGCCTGGGTGGGCATGCGGGAGGTGTGGATGGACTACATCAAGCCGGTGTGGCTGCGCCTTGCCTTGCAGGTCTTCGCCATCGTCTGGCTCACGGCCTGCGCCGGCTGGGCCATTCAAGTGCTCTGGAGGCTGTGAGCGGCATGGCATACACATCAAACAACATCGCACGGCGCAAGTTCGACGTCGTCATCGTCGGTGCGGGCGGCTCCGGCATGCGCGCTTCATTGCAGCTGGCGCGCGCCGGCCTGAACGTCGCCGTCCTGTCCAAGGTCTTCCCGACCCGATCGCACACGGTGGCGGCGCAAGGCGGCATCGGCGCCTCGCTCGGCAATATGAGCGAAGACAACTGGCACTATCACTTCTACGATACCGTCAAGGGTTCGGACTGGCTGGGCGACCAGGACGCCATCGAGTTCATGTGCCGCGAGGCCCCCCGGGTCGTGTATGACCTCGAGCACATGGGCATGCCGTTCGACCGCAATCCGGACGGCACGATCTACCAGCGGCCGTTCGGCGGCCACACGGCCAACTACGGCGAAAAGCCGGTGCAGCGCGCCTGCGCGGCGGCCGACCGCACCGGCCATGCGATGCTGCACACCTTGTATCAGCAGAACGTCAAGGCCAAGACAACGTTCTTCGTCGAATGGATGGCGCTGGACCTGATCCGCGACGCCGACGGCGACGTGCTCGGCGTGACAGCGCTGGAGATGGAAACGGGCGACCTGCACATCCTCGAAGCGAAGACGACGCTGCTGGCCACCGGCGGCGCAGGGCGTATCTTCGCCGCTTCCACCAATGCCTTCATCAACACCGGCGACGGCCTGGGCATGGCGGCGCGCGCCGGCATTCCGCTGGAAGACATGGAGTTCTGGCAGTTCCACCCCACCGGCGTGGCCGGCGCCGGCGTGCTGCTGACCGAGGGCTGCCGCGGCGAAGGCGCGATCCTGCTCAACGCCAATGGCGAGCGTTTCATGGAGCGCTATGCGCCCGCCTACAAGGACCTGGCGCCGCGCGACTTCGTCTCACGCTGTATGGGCCAGGAAATCCTGGAGGGCCGAGGCTGCGGGCCCAACAAGGATTACATCCACATGAAGCTGGACCACCTGGGCGCCGACACCATCCACAAGCGCTTGCCGTCGGTCTACGAAATCGGCGTCAATTTCGCCAATGTCGACGTGACGCGGGAACCCATCCCGGTGGTGCCGACGATCCACTACCAGATGGGCGGCATTCCCACCAATATCCACGGCCAGGTGGTGACGCAGAAGAACGGCGACGACAACGCGGTCGTCAATGGGCTGTATGCGGTCGGCGAGTGTTCCTGCGTCAGCGTCCATGGGTCCAACCGCCTGGGCACCAACTCGCTGCTGGACCTGCTGGTGTTCGGCCGCGCGGCCGGCAACCACATCGTGGAGTTCGCAAACCGCAATGCGGAATTCAAACCGCTGCCCGCCGACGCGGCCGACCGTGCCCTGGCGCGGCTGAACCGCCTGGAAACCGAAGCGGGCGGCGAGTACGCGCAGGACGTGGCCAACGACATCCGCAACGCCATGCAGGCGCATGCCGGGGTATTCCGCAGCCAGGCCGCCATGGACGAGGGCGTCCAGAAGATCGCGGCCCTGCGCCAGCGGGTGAACGCCATCGGCCTGAAGGACAAGTCGCGCATTTTCAACACGGCTCGCATCGAAGCCCTGGAAGTCGAGAACCTGATCGAAGCGGCGCAGGCCACGATCGAAGGCGCCGCCGCGCGGCACGAGTGCCGTGGCGCGCACCTGGTGCGCGACTACGAGCACCCTGCCGACCACCCGACGGCGCCTCTCGGGCGCGACGACGCGCAATGGATGAAGCACACCCTGTGGTACCGGGAGGGCAACCGGCTGTCCTACAAGCCAGTGAAGACCCGGCCCCTGACGGTGGAATCCGTGCCACCGGCGGTTCGCACGTTCTAATCAAGAAGACTGTCGGGCCGGCGCAGCCCCAGGCTGGCGCCGCCGATTGATGAAAAGGTAGTCCACATGCAAAAACGCACCTTCCAGATTTACCGCTACGATCCAGACCAGGACGCCAAGCCATACATGCAGACCATCGAGGTCGAGCTCGACGGCCAAGAGCGCATGCTGCTGGACGCGCTGATGAAGCTCAAGGCGCAGGATCCGACACTTTCGTTTCGCCGCTCCTGCCGCGAGGGCGTGTGCGGCTCGGACGCGATGAACATCAACGGCAAGAACGGCCTCGCCTGCCTCACGAACATGCGCACCTTGACCGGCACCATCGTGCTCAAGCCGCTGCCCGGCCTGCCGGTGATCCGCGACCTGATTGTGGACATGACCCAGTTCTTCGCGCAGTACAACTCAATCAAGCCTTATTTGATCAATGACAATGTGCCACCGGACAGGGAAAGGCTACAGTCTCCCGAAGAGCGCGAAGAGCTGAACGGCCTGTACGAGTGCATCCTGTGCGCGAGCTGTTCGACAAGTTGCCCGAGCTTCTGGTGGAACCCGGACAAGTTCGTCGGCCCGGCCGGGTTGTTGCAGGCTTATCGCTTTATCGCCGACAGCCGCGACGAGGCCACGGCTGAGCGCCTGGACAACCTGGAGGACCCGTATCGCCTGTTTCGCTGCCACACCATCATGAATTGCGTGGATGTGTGCCCCAAGGGGCTGAATCCGACCATGGCGATTGGCAAAATCAAGGAATTGATGGTCCGGCGAGCCATCTGATGGACATACCGTGGATGACGAACGCATTGACGAAAGGTCGCTCAGCAAGCTGAAGTGGCGCTGCCGCCGCGGACTACTGGAAAATGACCTGTTCATCGAGCGTTTCTTCGACCGGTACGAGGAGCGCCTGACCGCGAGGCATGCGGCGGCCCTGAACGAGTTGATGGATCTTGGAGACAACGACCTGCTGGACCTCTTGCTTCGGCGAAAGGAACCGCAGGGCGCCATAAATACAGGCGACGTGAGAGAAGTGCTTGAGATGCTGCGAAGCCAATGACATTGGGGACCGACTTGCAGCTCTGTCCCCAACCGATTACGTAAGGAAACCATATGAAACTCGCTGACAACAAAGCCACCCTGTCGTTCAGTAACGGCAGCCCCAGCGTCGACCTGCCCGTGTACCACGGCAGCGTGGGTCCGGATGTGATCGACATCCGCAAGCTCTACGCCCAGACGGGTATGTTCACGTACGACCCCGGCTTCCTTTCGACGGCCTCCTGCCAGTCCGCCATCACCTACATCGACGGCGACAAGGGTGAGCTGCTGTATCGCGGCTATCCAATCGAGCAGCTGGCCACGAAATGCGACTTCATGGAGACCTGCTACCTGCTGCTGTACGGCGAGCTGCCCAACGCTGAAGCCAAGAAGAAGTTCAACCGCACCGTGACCATGCACACCATGG
>DATMBW010000576.1:0-7177 GCA_035559095.1 Ramlibacter sp. | reverse complement strand
GTTCAAGTCCTGGATACGCGGGCTCTGGGCAAGGTACTGGCCGCGGTTGATGTTCTCCGACATGACGAGACGGATGTAGTTTTCATTCTTCAGGTGATGGTCGAACGTGAACGCCACCAGACGGCGCAGCGCCGCCTCCGGCTCCAGGTCTTCCAGGTGCAGTTCGGCTTCGATGCCCCGGACGCGGCGATATGACTCCTCCAGCACCGCGAGGTAGAGCCCTTCCTTGCTGCCGAAGTAGTAGTAGATCATGCGCTTGCTGGTCTGCGTCGCCGCGGCGATCTCGTCGATGCGCGCTCCTGCCAGGCCCTTCTCGCCGAACTCCACGGCAGCGACGGCCAGGATGTTGGCCTTGGTTCGTTCGGGGTCGTTGGTGCGGCCAGTCTCCCCCGCCGCCTCTTTCGAACCATGGCTCGACGTTGGCTTTTTTAAATGTACGAGTTGGTTCATTCCGAGAGTATAGACCCGGGTAAGGCAAGCGCGAAGTCTTGCAACCTGGTGCCTGATTTCCCGCGATCACGCCATCGATCGCGTCCGGCGTACGGTGCGTGCCGGCTGCTCGCTCGAGGGGATCTTGGGCAACTCGATCGGCAGCCGGCTGTCGGACTTGATCTCCTTCAGGACCACACTCGATCGCACATGCGTCACGCCCGGCAGCTTGAACATGGTTTCGTGGAGGAACCGTTCGTAGCTCTTGATATCGGGCGCCAGCACCTTGATCACATAGTCCGCCTGGCCGGTGGTCGAGTAGCAGCCGACCACTTGCGGGACGCCGGCGATCGCCTTTTCGAAGCGCGTCACCTCGTCTTCGTTGTGGCGGGTGAGATTCACCTCGGCGATGACGCACAGGCCCAGGCCCACTTTCTCGCGGTCGACCAGCGCCGTGTAGCCGCGGATGATTCCGGCCGCTTCCATCTCCTTGATGCGCTTCCAGCAGGGCGTGCTCGACAGTGCAACGCGTTCGGCAAGCTGCTGAACCGTTTGGCGCGAATCGCGCTGAAGTTCGGTCAGCAGCACGATGTCCTGGCGATCAAGTGTTTCCATACTCTTCAGCTCTCAAATAGAAGAAGAATATTCTCCCATGACATGCAAACAGGGAAAAAAAGAATCACATTCTCCGGTTTCTGTCATAGGCTTGGCAAATCGGAGTTGAGCCCATGGAAACGCTTGCCACCCCTAAGACGGCCGCTCCAGGCGAGGCGGTCATTCACCGCGACTACCAGTTGTCCGACAGCCTCTGGGCGCGGCAGGGCCGGATCTTCCTCACCGGCACCCAGGCCCTGGTGCGCCTGATGCTGATGCAGCGCCAGCGCGACGCGGCCTCCGGGTTGAACACCCAGGGGTTCGTCAGCGGCTATCGAGGCTCACCGCTGGGAATGGTCGATCTGGCCATCTGGAAGGCGGGCCCGGAATTCCTGCAGCAGGGCATCCGCTTCCTGCCGGCCATCAACGAAGAGCTGGGCGCCACGGCGGTGCTGGGGACCCAGCGCGTCGAAGCCGATCCCGAGCGCACCTGCGACGGCGTGTTCGCGCTGTGGTACGGCAAGGGCCCGGGGGTGGACCGCGCCGGCGATGCGCTCAAGCATGGCAACGCATACGGCGCGTCGCCGCGGGGCGGCGTGCTCATGGTGGCCGGCGACGACCACGGCTGCGTGTCCTCGTCGATGCCGCACCAGAGCGACCAGGCGTTCCAGGCCTGGCATGCGCCGGTCGTCTCACCCGGCAATGTGGCGGAATACCTGGAGTTCGGCCTTTATGGCTGGGCGCTCTCGCGCTTTTCGGGCAACTGGGTCGGCTTCACCGCGCTGTCGGAAGTGGTGGAAAGCGGTTCGACCGTCGACCTGGACCAGATCAATGCGCGCGTCGGCTCGTGGCAAGGCGCGCAGGCCGTCGCGGACGCGACCGGCTTTGCGCCGCCGGCCGATGGACTGCACTACCGCTGGCCGGATTTGCCTTCGCTGAAGATCGAACAGCGCCTGCACGCCAAGCTCGATGCGGTGCGCGCGTTCGCGCGCATCAACAGCATCGACCGCGACGTCGTGCCAAGCCCGCACGCCACCGTCGGCATCGTCACCGCGGGCAAGGCGCACTACGACTTCATGGAGGTGCTGCGGCGGCTGGACATCGCGCCCGAAACGCTGGCGCGGCACGGGGTGCGCATCTACAAGCTGGGGTTGACCTATCCCATCGAGCCGACCCGCATGCGCGAGTTCGCGCGGGGGCTGCGCGAGTTGCTCGTCATCGAAGAGAAAGGGCCGGTGGTCGAGGCGCAGATCCGCGATCTGTTCTACAACCTGCCCGAGCGCCCCGTGATCATCGGAAAGCGCGACGCCGCCGGTGCGCCGCTGGTATCGGAGGCGGGTGAGTTGCGGCCGTCGCGCCTGATCGCGATCGTCGCGAACTGGGTGGCGGAACATTACCCGGACCTGGACCGGCGCCACCTGGTGTGCGACTTCACGTCGCCCGAGCTGCTGTCCAACGCGGCCGACAGCGTCAAGCGCATTCCCTATTTTTGCGCCGGCTGCCCGCACAACACCAGCACCAAAGTTCCCGAAGGCTCGCACGCGCAGGCCGGCATCGGCTGCCACTTCATGGCCAGCTGGATGGACCGCGGCACCGAAGGCCTGATCCAGATGGGCGGCGAGGGCGTCGACTGGGTCTCGCACGCCATGTTCACCAAGGTGCCGCATGTATTCCAGAACCTGGGCGACGGCACCTACTACCACTCGGGCTACCTGGCGATCCGGCAGGCGGTCGCGGCGGGCGCCACCATCACCTACAAGATCCTGTTCAACGACGCGGTCGCGATGACCGGCGGCCAGCCCGTGGACGGCATCATCAGCGTGGACGGGATCGCGCGCCAGGTCGAGGCCGAAGGCGTCAAGAAGGTCGTTGTGCTGAGCGACGACATCCACAAGTACGACCGCATCCACGATCGCTTTCCCGCCGGCACCGAGTTCCACGATCGGGCTGAGCTCGATGCGGTGCAGCGCCGGCTGCGCGAGATGCCCGGCGTGACCATCCTGATCTACGAGCAGACCTGCGCCGCCGAAATGCGCCGCCGCCGCAAGAAGGGGCAGCTGGCCGAACCGTCGCGGCGGCTTTTCATCAACGAGCAGGTGTGCGAGGGCTGCGGCGATTGCTCGGTGCAGTCCAACTGCGTCGCCGTGCTGCCGCTGGAGACCGAGCTGGGCCGCAAGCGCAAGATCGACCAGAGCGCATGCAACAAGGATTACTCGTGCGCCAAGGGCTTCTGTCCGAGCTTCGTCGGCGTGCTGGGCGGGCAGCCGCGCAAGAAGGTCGGCGCGCTCACGGGCGGCGTCGACGAATTCCTGCGCCATACCGACGCACTGCCGCACCCGCCCTCGCACGCCTGGACCGGGCCATACGACCTGCTCGTCACCGGCGTCGGCGGGACCGGCGTGGTGACCGTGGGCGCCTTGATCGCGATGGCCGCGCACCTGGAAGGCAAGTCGGCCAGCGTGCTGGACTTCATGGGTTTCGCGCAAAAGGGAGGGGCCGTGCTGTCGTACGTGCGCCTGGCGGACATCCCCTCGCGGCTGAACCAGGTCCGCATCGACGCGCAGCAGGCGGACGCGGTCCTGGCTTGCGACCTGGTCGTTGCCGCCTCGCCCGATGCGCTGCAGACCGTGCGCCGGGGCCGCACGCGGATCGTGGCCAACACGCATGAAATTCCCGTGGCCGAATCGCTGCACAATCCGGACGCGAATCTGCGCAGGCCCCAGTTGCTGGAAAAGCTGCGGTTTGCGTCGGGAGAGCAAAGCCTGCAGGCCCTGGACGCCCAGGCGCTGGCCGAATCGTTCCTGGGCGACTCGATCGCTTCCAACATCGTGTGCCTGGGCTACGCATGGCAGTGCGGCCTGATCCCGGTCGGCCTGGAAGCCCTGCTGCGCGCGATCGAGCTGAACGGCGTGGCCGTGGAGGGCAACAAGGTGGCGTTTTCGCTGGGCCGGCTGGCTGCCGCCGACCCCGCCGCGCTCGACCGTTGGCTGCCGCCCGCCACCGACGATCCGCAGACCGAAGCGCTGGACCGCCTGCTGCAACACGGCGTCACGCATCTCACGGGCTACCAGAATGCCGCTTACGCAAAGCGCTTCGCCGACTTCGTGGCATTGGTGCGGGAGCGGGAACAGCGGCTCGGCGCCGACGCGCAGCTGCCTTTCACCCGCGCCGTGGCGCGCAGCCTGCTCAAGCTGATGTCGTACAAGGATGAATACGAGGTGGCGCGCTTGTACACCGACGGCACGTTCAGACACAATCTCGCGCAGCAGTTCGAAGGCGAGTTCAAGCTGGAGTTCTACATGGCCCCGCCGTTCCTCGCGCGATCCAAGGATGGCCGGCCGCCTCGGAAACTTCGCCTCGGGCCCTGGCTGTTGCCGGCGATGCGGCTGTTGGCGCATGGGCGCGTCCTGCGCGGCTCGATGCTGGACTTCTTCGGCAAAACCGAAGAGCGGCGCCTGGAGCGCCGGCTGATCGAGGACTACACCCAGCGCGTGCAATCGCTGCTGCCGCTATTGAGCGCCGAGCGGCTGAAGCTCGCGACCGAAATTGCGGCATTGCCGCTTTCGATGCGCGGCTTCGGCCACGTGAAAATCGCCAACGTCGCGCTGGCCAGGGCGCGCGAAGCGGAAATGCTGCACCGCCTGGATCCCGCTGCCTATCCCCGGCCCACGGCAGCGCCGGTGGCCGGCCAGCTGCGGGGCATCGCCATCACCGCCGGGAAATAGACCTCAGCCGGCGCGCCGCGCCGCAGCCGCCCTGATGTCCGGCGGCAGGCGCTTGAGCAGCCAGCGGATCGCCAGCGGCACCAGCACCAGGTCGTCGACGACGCCGATCACGGGCAGCACGTCGGGGACGATGTCGATGGGCGAGAACACGTACAGCGCGATCAGCGCGGTGCCCAGCTTCAGCCAGCCCGGCGCGGCCGGGTGGCGCAGCGCGAACCAGAGCTGCCGCGCGTCACCGCGCAGCAGGGCCCAGAGCAGGGTCAGGCGTTTCCACATTGGCAGGCTCCTTCGTGACTGGCCCCCGCGGGCCGCATCCAGCGCAAATGGCGCCGGCCCTTCCCGCTGCAAGGGCTGTGCACCGGGCGTTACATCCGCGCATCCGCCGGCCCGTTGCTCTGCCGCGCAGGCTCCCGGGCTCAAGCGCGCTCGAAGTCGATAAAACTCTGTGCCGCATCCACGGCCACCAGCCGCACGCGCAACGTGTCGCCCACGTCCAGCCCCTCGAAACCGCGCACCACCCGGCCCTCCAGCAAGGGGCGGCCGATCCGCACGAACGTGCCCTTGGCCGCAGCGCCGGTGACGATCGCGTCGAACGTCTCGCCGATGCGCCCGTGCAGCAGGAACGCCGCCGCCGCCTTCAGCACCTGGCGCTCCACCTTGTTGGCGTTGTCCTCCTGCACCGTGCAGTGCCGGGCGATTCCCGTGAGCGTCTCGGCCGAGTAGGGTGGGGCCTCGCCCGCTAGCGCGGCCTTCAGCAGCCGCTGCGTCACCAGGTCGGGAAAGCGCCGGTTGGGCGCGGTGGAGTGCGCGTAGTCGTTCACCGCCAGCCCGAAGTGCCCCAGGCCCGCCGCTCCGGCCGGCGCCGCCGCGTACTCGCCCGGGCCCAGCATCTTCACCACCTTCAGCGACAGATCGGCGAAACCGGCCGGGTCGGCCAGCCGGCGCGCGCGCAGGAAGCGGTCGAGTGCCAGCGCATCGGGCTGCGCGGGCAACTGCACGCCGTACCCCGCCGCCAGCGCCACGATGCGGTCCCAACGGCGCGGCGCCTGCAGGAAGCGTCGCAGCGAGGGAAAGCTCTTGTGCGCGAGAAAGCGGGCGGTGGCGGCGTTGGCCGCGATCATGAGGTCGGCGATCAGGTCCTTGGCGCGGTTCTTCTCGTCGGGGCGCAGGTCCACCAGCCGGCCGTCCTCGAACACCGGGCGCGCGGCGACGGTCCTCACGTTCAGCGCGCCGCGCTGCTGGCGCCATTGCCGCAATTGGCTGGCCAGCGCGTCGTGCAGGCGAAGCTGACCCTCCAGGCCTGGCACGCTGTCCAGCTGCGACGGTGGCGGTGCCGCGCCGTCCAGCCACGCCGAGACGCCTTCGTAGGTGAGCTTGGCGCGGTTGAGCACGGCCGCCCGGAAGATTTCCGATGACGACACCGTGCCGTCGGCCTGCACCAGCATGTCCACCACCAGCGCCAGCCGCTCCTGGCCCTCGTGCAGAGAGGTCAGGTCGGTGGACAGGGCCTCCGGCAGCATCGGGAACACGCCGGCCGCGGTGTACACCGACGTCGTATTGACGCCCGCATGGCAATCCACCGCACCGCCGGGCCGCACCATGGCATCGACGTCGGCCACAGCCACCAGCAGGCGCGCCGTCCCGGCGCTCAGCGGTTCGGCCACGCTCAGCTGGTCGAGGTCGCGCGTGTCGTCGTTGTCGATCGAGAACCAGATGAGATGGCGCAGGTCGTGGATGGTGCCGTTGCGTTCGGGGCCGGCCTGCCGTGCGGCCTCGGCTTCCTGCAAGGCCTGCGGCGCAAAGACGGGCAGCAGGCCGCGCGAGCGCATTGCCTCGACGGCGATCCGGTGCAGATCGATGGAGTCCATGAGATGCCGGTGGGTGACTCGCCCAATGTACCCGCTGACGGCCCGGCGCGTGGCGCCTGCCTGTTGCGGGCCGGCACGCCCCCTTCAGCGAAAGCAGCCGCGCGCCAGATGCTCGGCGAACTTGACCGTCCAGGCCCTGCCCTCGCTCGCCTCGTATTGCGCGGCCGAGCTACGAGTGGCCACATGCACGCTGCGCAGCGTCGACGCGCTCCACGCGGTGAATGCCTCGAGCCGGAACTCACCGGGCTCGCGTCCGCAAGAGCGAACAGCCTGCTCGAATGCCAGACGCTCCCCTTCAGTGATCTGCGCGCGCTTGACTAGCATCGTGGCCTCCTGCTGCATCTGCGGATTCAACGAAGGCTGAAATGGGGGCGATGACCGGGATTACGCTAGGCACTGCCGTGCACATGTGCGCCAGCTGGACATTTGGGGACAAGACCGCCATGCCGGGCTGCCGCTCGAACCGGCGACAGGCCTCGTCCGTAACCTCCAAGGAGCGGTTGATTCAGCTCGGACAGCGAAGCTCGGGAGCGGCGGTGAGCCGTTCCCGTGGAGCAGTGC
>DATMBW010000575.1:0-5938 GCA_035559095.1 Ramlibacter sp. | reverse complement strand
GGATCTTGCCGTCGATCGGACGCCTGGATACCGCCAGCCTGGTGGGTGCTTACCTGCTCGAGCTGGCTCAGTTCGGTGTGCTCTGGCTGTTGGCGGGGCGAAGCGGCGGGGCGGCGATGCTGCCCTTGTTGGCGCTGTTCGGCCTGCTGCGGCTGGTGATTTCCGCCCTCACAGGCCTGGTCATCGTCTATGCGATCCTGTCCTGGGTGCGGGCCGATTCACCGGTCGTGGACGTGATCGACCGCCTTTGCGCTCCGCTGCTGAGGCCGTGGCGGCGGCTCATCCCGCTGGTCGGCGGGATCGACCTGTCGCCGCTGGCTTTCCTGGTGGCGCTTCAGGTGGCTGCAATCGTGCTGGCCTACGTGCAGGCCGCCGCATTGCGCTAGGACACTGCGTCGGCGGGCTGGCGCTGCAGCATGGCCAGGGCGTGCGCCACTGTCTTGCGCAGCTCGCGCCGGTCGCAAATGAAATCGACGCCGCCTTTTTGCTGCAGGAACTCGGCGCGCTGGAAGCCCTCGGGCAGGGTCACGCGCACGGTCGATTCGATCACCCTTGGCCCGGCAAAACCGATCAGGGCCTTGGGCTCGGCGATCACGATGTCGCCCACGAAGGCAAAACCCGCGCTGACGCCGCCCATCGTCGGATCGGTCAGCACACTGACGTAAGGCAGCCCCTTCTTGGCCAGCCGTGTCAAGGCCGCGTTGGTCTTGGCCATCTGCATCAGCGACAGCAGGCCTTCCTGCATGCGGGCGCCGCCGGTGGCGGTAAAGCAGACGAAGGGCACTTTCTGCTCGACCGCCGACTCGACGCCGCGCACGAAACGCTCGCCCACCACGCTGCCCATGCTGCCGCCCATGAAATCGAACTCGAATGCCGCGGCCACCAGGCTGATGCTGTGGACGGCGCCGCCCATCACCACCAACGCGTCGGTCTCCCCGGTGTTTTCCAGGGCTTCCTTCAGGCGCTCGGGGTATTTGCGGCTGTCCTTGAACTTGAGCGCGTCCACCGGCAGAACTTCCTGGCCAATTTCATAACGCCCCTCGGGATCGAGAAAAGCGTTGAGGCGGGCACGCGCGGCGATGCGGTGATGATGACTGCACGTGGGGCAGACGTTCTCGTTTTGCTCGAGGTCCGTCTTGTACAGCACGCTTTCACAGCTGGGGCACTTGACCCACAAGCCCTCGGGGACCTGGCGGCGCCCGGCCGGGTCGGTAGGCTGGATTTTGGGGGGCAGCAGTTTTTCGAGCCAGCTCATTCGGTTTTGCTCCTAAGGGGGACATGAGCGGCAACCTCGGCTGTCCGCTCGATGACCCGGGACGGTAATTATGCGTCCAGCGCCTCGCGGATCCCGCGCAGGAAGTCGGAGGCGGCGGGCACGACCTGCTCGCGCGGCTGGCCCTCGATCAACTGGATGATTTTAGTGCCGATCACTACCGCATCGGCCACCTTACCAATCGCTTGTGCCGTTGCCGCATCGCGGATGCCGAAGCCGACGCCGACCGGGATATGCACGTGGCGCCGGATGCGAGGCAGCATCGACTCGACCGCGCCGGTATCGAGGTGGCCGGCGCCCGTTACGCCCTTGAGCGAGACATAGTAGACGTAGCCGCTCGCGACGCGCGCGACCTGCTGCATGCGCTCCTCCGTACTTGTGGGCGCCAGCAGGAAGATCAGGTCCAGGCCGCTGGCCTTGAGCCTGTCCGCGAATTCTTCGCATTCCTCCGGCGGGTAGTCGACGACCAGAACGCCGTCGACGCCGGCCGCGGCCGCATCGCGAATGAAGGCGTTCTTGCCGTTCAGGAGGTCGTAGCGCTCCACCGGATTGGCGTAACCCATCAGCACCACGGGCGTCCTGTCGTCGCCCCGTCGGAACTGGCCGACCATCTGCAGCACCTGCCGGGTCCCGACACCCGACGCCAGTGCCTTCTCGCCGGCTTTCTGGATCACCGGGCCGTCGGCCATGGGGTCCGAAAACGGCACGCCCAGCTCGATGACGTCGGCACCCGCGGCGACCATGCCGTGCATCAGTTCGGGCGTGATGTCGGCGAATGGAAAGCCGGCAGTGACATACGGGATCAGGGCCTTGCGGCCCTGGCTCCGGAGCGCGGAGAACGTCGCACCGATACGGCTCATGGTTTGCCGCCCTTGACCCGCAATCCGCGCATGGAAGGCCGGTCGTAGAAGTCCACGCCCGCCAGGTCGGCCACGGTGCCGATGTCCTTGTCGCCCCGGCCGGACAGGTTGACCAGGATGTTCTGCTGCGGCTTCATCGTTCGCGCCAGCTTCATCGCGTAGGCGACGGCATGGCTCGATTCGAGCGCGGGGATGATCCCTTCGGTGCGGCACAGATAGTGGAAGGCTTCCAGCGCTTCCTGGTCCGTGATCCCCACGTACTCGGCACGGCCGCTGTCCTTGAGCCAGGCGTGTTCAGGCCCCACCCCCGGATAGTCCAGCCCGGCGCTGACACTGTGGGTTTCGGTGATCTGGCCGTTCTCGTCCTGCAGGATGTAGGTGCGGTTGCCGTGCAGCACGCCGGGCGAGCCGCGCTGCAGCGAAGCGGAATGCTTGCCGCTGTCGATGCCTTCGCCGGCGGCTTCCACCCCGATCAGCCGAGTGTTCTCGTAAGGAATGTAAGGATAGAAAATCCCCATGGCATTGCTGCCGCCGCCCACGCAGGCGACCACGACGTCCGGCTGGAGGCCGCCGGTCATTTCGGGCATCTGCGTGAGGCATTCGTTGCCGATCACGCACTGGAAGTCGCGCACCATCATCGGATAGGGATGCGGGCCGGCGACGGTGCCGATGATGTAGAAGGTGCTCTCGACGTTGGTGACCCAGTCGCGCATGGCTTCGTTGAGCGCGTCCTTGAGCGTGCGGCTGCCCGACTCCACCGGCACCACGCTGGCGCCCAGCAGGTTCATGCGGTAGACGTTGGGGCTCTGGCGCTTCACGTCCTCGCTGCCCATGTAGACCACGCACTCCAGTCCGTAGCGCGCGCAGATGGTGGCCGTGGCGACCCCGTGCTGGCCGGCGCCGGTCTCGGCGATGACCCGCGGCTTGCCCATGCGGCGCGCCAGCATGGCCTGCCCGATCACGTTGTTGATCTTGTGGGCGCCCGTGTGATTGAGGTCCTCGCGCTTGAGGTAGATCTGGGCGCCGCCCTGCTCGCGGCTCATGCGCGCGGCGTGGTAGACAGGCGAGGGACGGCCGACGAAATGCCTGAGTTCGTCGTTGAACTCCGCCAGGAAGGCCGGATCACGCTGGTATTTGGCGTAGGCCTCGCGCAGCTCGCCGATCGCATGGGTCAGCGTTTCGCTGACGAAGCTGCCGCCGTAGATTCCGAAATGACCCGTCGGATCGGGTTGCTGATAGGAAAACATGTCGGCTTCACGCAAGAAGCTTGTCGGCGGCGCGCACGGCCGCGACAAACCGATGGATCTTTTCCGGGTCCTTGATGCCCTGTTGCCCAGGGCCATCGCGCTCGACGCCGGAGCTCACATCGACGGCCAGCGATTTACAGCGCGGCCGCACCTGCACGATGCCATCGGTCACGTTTGCAGGCGTGAGTCCACCAGACAAAACGAGGTGACAGCTGACGCTTGGAGGAAGGCGTGACCAATTGAAGGCTTTCCCGCCGCCGCCGTACCCCTCGACATGAGCGTCGAGCAGGATGGCCTGGGCCTGAGGATAGGAAGCGGCGAATTCTACCAAGTCGAACGGTGTGCCGTCGCCGATCGGGATCCTGGCGGCGCGGATGAAGGGATGCCTGGCCCCCGCGGTCGCTTCCAGGCATTGCGCGGGGGTCTCATCGCCGTGGAACTGCACGGTCGCTCCGGCCACCTGCCCACACGCGGCCAGGACCGCTGCCGGGCTTTCGTTGACGAAGAGCAGCACGGGGGCCACGAAAGGAGGCAGGCGGCGGGCCAGCTCGGCCGCGCGCTGCGGCGTGACGAAGCGCGCGCTCTTGCGGTACAGCACGAACCCCACCGCGTCCGCGCCGGCGGCGACTGCCGCGTCCACGTCCTGTTCGCGCGTGAGGCCGCAGATCTTGATCCGGGTGCGTCGCGGGATGGCGTCAGCCGCATTCATAGCTGTTTCCATGTCGCTGCGCGCCACCCATGGCGCACGAAAGCAAGCGGCCAATGCGCGGGCCACCGCGGAACCGGCTTCGCCGGGCCGCTGGTGGCGCCCCCTTGAGGGGGCTGAGGGCCGCGGCTCCAGGCCTGCCTGCGCAGGCCCGGACGGCCCGAAGAGCTGCCGCCTCTGGCGGCTGTACTGGGCGCCGAAGGCGCTTCGGGGGTGGGCTCATGGAACCCAATCATACGCAGCGGTACGGCTCGGCAGGTTCCACTCGGGCCCGTACACCGGCCCGAGGAAGTACAGGCCGTCCGGGGAAAAAGTGGGCGCAGCCGCGTCCCGGTCGCGCGCCGCCAGTACCTCACTCATCCATTGGGGTGGCCGCTGGCGCTGGCCAATCACCAGCAGGCACCCCATGATGTTGCGGATCATGTGGTGCAGGAAGGCGTTCGCCTCGAATTCGAAGCGCCAATAACCTCCATGGCGGGTGACGGCCAGCCGCGTGAGGGTCTTGACCGGCGTGGGGGCCTGGCAGGCAGCGGCGCGAAACGAGCTGAAGTCGTGCTGCCCGACCAGCAGCGCCGCGGCTTCGCGCATCGCGTCCTGGTCGAGCGGCCGGAACACCCAACCGACGCGGCCAGCCTCCAGGCTGGGCCGCACCGGCGACTCGAGCACCACATACACGTAGCGCCGCGCGATGGCGCTGGCGCGCGAATGAAAGGCATCGGGGACGGGCCTGGCCCACTGCACGGCGATATCTGCCGGCAGGAACCGGTTGGTGCCGCGGACCCAGGAGAACTCCTCTCGCCGCAGGGGCGTGTCGAAATGCACGACCTGCATCAAGGCGTGCACCCCGGCATCGGTGCGTCCGGCGCAAACCGTGGAGACGCGCATGGTGGTGAACTGGCCGAGGGCGGCTTCCAGCTGGTCCTGCAGGGTGCGTCCCGAGGGCTGGCTTTGCCAGCCTTCGTAGGCCCGTCCGTTATAGCTGATGCCCAGTGCCAGCCTCATTGGCGGGCTTTCGTCCAATGGCAGCGGAACCCGCGCGAATCAGGTGATTTCCGCCAGGAATCGCTGGGCCTTCTGCTTCAGGTCGCCCGAGGCCTCGGCCACGACTTCTTCGGCCAGGCTGCGCGCGCCGTCCGGGTCGCCGATGGCATTGAATTCCTGCGCCAGGGCGAGTTTGGTGGCCAGGGGATCACCCCCCTCGTCTTCAAGGCCGGCGGTGGTGAGCGGCGCACCGGCAGTGCTGTCGACCGCTTCTTCGACCACCGGCGCGCGCGCGGCCGCACGCGCGGGTTTCGAGGAACCCGAATCGGACGCGCTGTCGAGGTCAAGTGACAAGGCGCCCAGGTCGAATTCGATCATGCCGCCATCGGCCGCCGGCGGGGCCGCCGACACCTGCGGTCTGATCGGCTCGGTGGCGGTAAAGCTCAGGGCGCTGCCGGACACATTCAGGTTGGGCGCGTCCAGTCGCGCGGGATCGGGCCGCTCCTTGGTCGGCAACGCGGGCACCGCCGGCGGCTCCACCGCTGCGGTGCCTATGCCGAAGTCCATGTCCAGGACAGGCATCTGCTCGGCTGCCAAGGCGCGCTCCATCTTCAACGTCGGGTGCGAGGCGGTGTCAGGGGGCGGCGCGGCGGGCGCATCGTCACCGATCGAAAAATCCAGGTCGAGGTCCAGGTCGACCGGCTTTTCCGTGGAGGCGGCGACGGGTATCGTCTGTGTCGCCTGGGCACCAAAGCCGTCTTCGTGCGCGTTGCCCGCGGCCGGGGCGGCTCGGGCCTGAGTTGGCTGACCGCCCGGGCGATAAAGGGCATTGGAGGGGTCCAGTTCCTTGCCAAGTTCGCAGATATGCTCC
>DATMBW010000574.1:0-4495 GCA_035559095.1 Ramlibacter sp. | reverse complement strand
GTCGTTGGCGCCCAGTTCGATCACGACGACATCCGGCTTGTGCTGGCCGAGCAGCGCCTCCAGCCGCGAACGCCCGCCCGAGGTGGTGTCGCCGCTGATGCTGGCATTGACCACCCTGGCCTGGATTTTTTCCGCGGCCAGGCGCTTTTCCAGCAACGCCACCCAGCCGGTGCCACGCTTCAGGCCATACTCGGCGCTCAGGGAGTCGCCCAGGACCAGGATGGTTCGGCCCGCGGCGGCGGCCGGCAGCACATAAGCTCCAGCTAATGCGGCCGCGATAAAGTGGCGGCGGCTCCAACCTCCAGAAAACATGTCAGATCCCATCATTTCAGTCGAGCACGTGCACAAATCGGTCACCGACTCGACGGGCACCCTCGATATTCTGCGCGATATCGATTTCACGCTGGCGCCCAAGGAAACCGCGGCCATCGTGGGAGCGTCGGGCTCCGGCAAGAGCACGCTGCTGTCGATCATCGCCGGCTTGGACACGCCCACCCGCGGCACCGTCCGCCTTGCGGGGTGCGACCTGTTCAGCATCGACGAGGACGAGCGGGCCGCCTTGCGCGCGCACAAGGTCGGCTTTGTGTTCCAGAGCTTTCAGTTGCTGGGCAACCTCACGGCCCTGGAGAACGTGATGTTGCCGCTGGAGCTGGCCGGCCGCAAGGATTCGCGCAAGGCCGCCGGCGAAATGATGGCGCGGGTGGGCCTGGCGGCGCGCCTGGGCCACTATCCGAAAGTGCTGTCCGGCGGCGAACAGCAGCGGGTGGCCCTGGCGCGCGCCTTCGTCGTGCAGCCGGCGGTGCTGCTGGCCGACGAGCCCACGGGCAGCCTCGACTTCGCGACGGGCGAAACCGTGATGGAGCTGATGTTCGACTTGAACCGGGAGCAGGGCACGACGCTGGTGCTGGTGACGCACGACACCGCCATCGCCACGCGCTGCGAGCGGCGCATCACCATCGAGGCGGGGCGCATTGCGGCGTAAGGGCGGTTCATCGTCATGCCGGACTTGATCCGGCATCCAGCGGCATGGATTGCGGGTCAAGCCCGCAATGACAGACCCTCGTCATAACCGCCTTGTCATGCCGGACTTGAGGAGCCTGCCCCGGACCTGATCCATCAATTCAAACAGCCTGGATTGCGGGTCAGGGCCCGCAATGACAACTCCCTCTCTTTGTCATGCCGGGCTTGACCCGGCATCCATTACTTCAGGGGCCCTTGAACATCACGGGATAATCCGGCGATGTCCTCACCCAAAGTCCTGTTTGGATTCCATGCCGTGGGCGTGCGCCTCAAGACGGCGCCGCAGTCGATCATCGAGATCTACGTCGATCCGGCCCGAAGGGATGCCCGGATGCGGCAATTTCTCGAGCGTGTTGCGCAGGCCGGCGCCCGGCTGATCGAAGCCGATGGCGTGCGCCTGGCCAAGCTGGCCGGCAGCCATGGCCACCAGGGCGTGGCCGCGCGGGTGCAGGCCGTGCCGGGCGCGCACTCGCTGGACGACCTGCTCGACGAGGTCGAGGGTCCGCCGCTATTGCTGGTACTGGACGGCGTGACGGATCCCCACAACCTGGGCGCCTGCCTGCGCGTGGCCGACGGCGCCGGCGCCCACGCCGTCATCGCGCCGAAAGACCACGCGGCGGGCATCAACGCCACGGTCGCGAAAGTGGCCAGCGGTGCGGCCGAAACCGTGCCCTACTTCATGGTCACCAACCTGGCGCGCACACTCGGCGAGCTGAAGGAAAGAAGTATCTGGTGCATAGGCGCCAGCGACGAGGCGCCCAAGACGCTGTACCAGGCCGATCTGAAGGGCCCGGTGGCGCTGGTGCTGGGCGCGGAAGGCACCGGTATGCGCCAATTGACCCGCAAGTCCTGCGACGAACTCGTGAGCATCCCGATGCGCGGGGCGGTGGAGAGCCTGAACGTCTCGGTGGCCAGCGGCGTGTGCCTGTATGAGGCGCTGCGACAAAGATCATGAAGCAGCAGGTTCGCGCCTGGGTCCGCGCCGCCCGCCGCATCGCGGTGCTCACCGGCGCCGGGATGAGCGCGGAGTCGGGTGTGCCCACATTTCGCGACGCGCAGACCGGCCTGTGGGCCCAGTTCGACCCGGAGCAACTGGCCACCGAGGAGGCCTTTCGCGCCAATCCGTCGCGGGTCTGGGACTGGTATGCCTTCCGGCGCGAGCTGATCGCCAAGGTCGAGCCCAATGCCGGCCATCGTGCCCTCGCGGCTTTCGCTCAGCGCCATCGCGGGCGCCTGACGCTGATCACGCAGAACGTCGACGGCCTGCACCAGCGCGCCGGCAGCCCGGACGTGCTGGCCTTGCACGGCAACATCCTCGAAGACAAATGGCTCGATACGCCCAAGGCCTGCTGCAATGCGGACGCCGCAGCTGCCGGCAGCCCGCCCTTTTGCGACCGCTGCGGCAACCTGCTGCGGCCCGACGTCGTGTGGTTCGGCGAGATGTTGCCGCTGAGGGCATTGGCGGCGGCCGAGCGGGCGGCCGCGGCGTGCGACCTGATGCTGGTGGTCGGGACTTCGGGCGTGGTCTATCCCGCGGCCGGTCTGGCGCGCATGGTGGCCGGGAAGGTGGTCATCGTCAACCCCGAGCCGACCGAACTGGACGACGCTGCCGATGCAGTGCTGCGGGGCAAGGCGGCGCAAATGCTGCCGCAACTTCTGGAGGATTGAGACATGCGTCATTCACACATTGCCGTTGCGACGGCGGCCGCAGTCGTGCTCTTGTCGGCGGGCTGCACGCAGGAACAGCAGAACAAGCTGGGCCGCGACATCCAGAACTGGACCGGCACCAACGGCGTGATGGAGGTCTATGCCGGCGACAAGGTCGTCAAGCGGTTCCTGAAGGTGGACAAGCTCAGCACCGCGCTCGGCACCGACGACGGCAAGCCGCGCCCCTACCGCTTCGGCTATGGCGTGATGGACGAGAACCTGAACTTCGTCGTCGACCCGACCGAGAAGAAAGTGTATTTCGAGGTCAGCGATTTCAGCACTTATGTGTTTTTCGAAAACCCGCGGTGACCGTTAACAGCCATCGAGCACCGCACGCGGACTTGTCATGCCGGGCTTGACCCGGCATCCATGCCTTATCCCTGAAGAATCATGAAGCTCGAAAGTGATGTGACAAGGCACCGTGCATTTATATGCCTGGCACTCTGGCTTGCATTGCTGACACATGCTTGCGGTGGCGGCGGGTCTGGCGACACATCGGCGTTGCCGGCGGCGCCAGCGACAGCACCAGCCCCAGCGCAAGAACCCGCTACATTGCAAGAGCCAGCCCCAGCGCCGACGCCGGCAGCGCCAACACCAGCGCCAGCGGAGCCGGCGCCCACGCCGACGCCAGAGCCGAGCCAACCTGCAAAGGTTTTCGCGCTGATGGATGTTGGCGATTCAACAGCGGTGCTGGATGGTCTTGCCGGGCACGCGGCAGTCGATGGGCTGGCCTTCCGCACTTCGTGGAAGACGCTGGAACCGCTGGACGGCGTCCATGATTGGACAACACTCGATGCCGCGCTCGATACGGTGCGCTCTCGCGGCAAACAATTGACATTGCATGTGGGCGTTTCTGCCATCGGCATCCCGAGCTGGCTGGGTGCGCTGGGGGTCACGACGTATACGTACAAGACTCCGATGGGCGCCACGGTAACGGAGCCCATCCCCTGGGAAGCCACGTTTCTTTCACGCTACACGCAATTCCTGGCTGCGCTGGCCGCGCACATCCAGGGGCGCGGCGATGCCGGCCTGCTCTATGCGGTTTCGGATGGGGCCCCGGTGGCCGAGATGTCCATCGTCGGTTGCCAGAACGCCATGCTGAGCGGGGGCATCGCGTACAGCCGCGCCAACTACCTGAGCGCATGGAAAACCACCGTCGATGCGCATGCGGCGGCCTTCCCCGCCACCAGGCTGTTCATTTCCGCTCCCGTGTCTGTCATCTGCATGCCTGACAACGACGGCAAAGCCTTCTACACCGAGGTGATGAATCACGGGCTGGCAAGAACGGTGAATGCCACGGTATTCGCAGCGGACCTGAACGCGGCGGGCAGCGCGCGCCTGCGGCAGGTCGATGCGAGCATCAGCAGTCGTGCCGCGATCGTGTTCCAGATGATCTGGTCGTCCGTCAACGATCCGCAGAATCGCATGCAGGGAACGCTGAACGACGCGGTGTGCAATGGAATCGCCAGCGGCGCGCGCTATTTCGAGATCTACAAGGCAGATTTTTCAAGTGCCGACGCCGCGATCCAAAGTGCGATTCAGCGCGCACGTGCGGGGCAACCATGCCAGGGTTGAAGTGAGCGGGCAATGGTTTGGCGTGAACGGGGTAGCAGCACCGGTGGGGATTGGCGATTGACGCGCCGCGCGGTTTGCGCCCAGAATCAGGCGAGGAATCGCAACGATGATCAAGTGTCCGCATTGCAATAAGGTCGCCATGACTCTATGGCGCAAGTCGGCGCTCGGCCCGGGGCGCGTGGTCGCCTGTCAA
>DATMBW010000573.1:0-11689 GCA_035559095.1 Ramlibacter sp. | reverse complement strand
CCACACCCGGGGCTCCTGTCAGGCCGATGCGCCTGGCCGGCGTGGACGTGGGCACGCTGCGCGGGCTGCGCATCAGGTCGGACGCGCTGGCGTTGGCCAGCCGCGTCAGCGCCTGGCCCAGGGCATGACGGTCCAGCGGTTCGCCGCTCACGGGCGCGCCTTTCCCAGCACCTGTTCGCGATGTTCGTCCAGCAGCGGCGGCATGCCGTAGCGCGGCGCGTAGCCGTCGAACCTCAGCGGGCTGGCCACCGCGCGCAACCGCTGCGATCCGTTGCCAAGCGGGACCACCAACCCGCGCGAGCGCGTGAGGTCGCTCTCCAACGCATCGCTCAGGGTGCCCACTTCTGCGGCCACCACGCCCAGCGGCGCCAGCCGCCGCACCCACTCGCGAGCGGGTGCGGCCATCAGCACTTCGCCGATGGCGGCCAACACGCGGTCGCGGTTCTGGCGCCGGCTCGCCATCGTGGCGAACTGGGAGTCGGCGATCCACTCAGGGCGCCCGGCTTCCTGGCAGAACTTCTGCCAGAACTTGTCGTGCGTGATGAACAAGGTGAGCCAACCGTCGGCGGTCGGGAAAATCTGCGCCGGCACCACGTACGGGTGCGATGAATTCGCCAGGCGCTCGACCACCTCGCCGGTGTTCAGCGCGGCGCCGGCCAGGTAGTTCAGCTGCGACAGCATCACGTCGTACATGGCCACGTCCACCTGCCCGCCCTTGCCTTCGACGATCTTGGCCAGCAGGCCCATCGCGGCCACCAGCCCGGCCGAGTTGTCGACGGCGGAGTAGCCGGCCTTGGTCGGCGGCGCCGAGGGATCGCCAGTCAGCGCCATCACGCCGGTCAGCGCCTGGATCACGTAGTCGTACGCGGGGCTGTCGGCATAGGGCCCTTCCAGCCCGTAGCCGGTCAGCGCCACGCAGACGATGCGCTCGTTGCAGCGGCGCAGGCTCTCGTAGGTCAGCCCGAGCTTCTTGATCGCCGACGGGCGCAGGTTGGTGATCAGCGCCTGCGAGCGGGCGACCACCTCCTCGAGCTGTGCGCGCCCGGCCGCGCCGGCCAGGTCGATCACCACGCTCTTCTTGTTGCGGTTGAGGCTGGCGAAATAGGCGTTGTGCGGGCCGATGAAATGCGGGCTGACGGTGCGCGCGATGTCGCCTTCGGGCGGCTCGATCTTGATCACCTCGGCGCCCATGTCGGCCAGCAGCAGGCCGCAATACGGCCCGGCCAGCATATGGCCGACCTCGATGACGCGGATGCCGGACAGCGGGCCGTTCATTTGTCATTGCGGGCTTGACCCGCAATCCATGGATCCCGGATCAAGTCCGGGATGACAGCCCTTCGCGATGACAGCCCCTCGTTGTCATTGCGGGCTTGACCCGCAATCCATGGATCCCGGGTCCCCGGATCAAGTCCGGGGCAGGCTCTGCCCGGGATGACAGGACTTGTGCCGCGCTTCATGCCAGCTTCTCCGCGAGTTCGGCGACCACGCTGTCCAGCGGCATGTCCGCCGTGAACACGGCCGCGACGCCGAGTTCACGCAGCACCGACTGGTCGTCGCCGGGGATGGTGCCGCCCACGAACACCTTGACGCTGCCCGCCTTGAGCGCGCGCAGCTGCGTGATGACATCGGCCACCAGTTCCTTGTGGCTGCCCGACAGGATGCTCAACCCCACCGCATCGACGCCCTCGTCTACCGCGATCTGGGCGATCTGCTGGGGGCTGCGGCGCAGGCCGGTATAGATCACCTCGGCACCGGCGTCGCGCAGCGTGAGGGCGACGATCTTGGCGCCGATGTCGTGGCCGTCCAGGCCGGGCTTGCCCACCAGGATCCGTTTGCCGGCCAGCGGCCGCTTCGGTTTCAGCTCGTTCATAGATTCACCGGTTCCTTGAATTCGCCCCATTGGTTCTTCAGGCAGCTCACCATCTCGCCGACGGTGGCGTACGCATGGCAGCAGTCCACCAGGTACGGCATGACGTTCTCGCGGTCCTTGCCGGCCGCGGCGGACAGCCTGGCCAGCGAGGCATCCACCGCGGACTGCTGCCGCGTGTCCAGCACGCGCTGGAATTTCTCCAGGGCCCGCTGCGCCACCGTGGAGTCCAGCGTGAACAGTTCGCCCACGCCCTTCTGCTCGCCCTCCTTCTTGAAGAAGTTCTGCCCGACGATGACGTTCTTGCCGGCGTCGGTATCGAGCTTGCGCTCCAGGCCGCGCTCGGCCAGCCGCATCTGGATCCAGCCGTCCTCGATGGCCGGGATGACGCCGCCGTAGGCATCGATCTCGCCCATCACCTTGACGATCATTTCCTCCATGCGGTCGGTGTGCTGTTCCAGGAAGTAGCTGCCGCCCAGCGGATCCACCGTGCGGCCGATGCCGCTTTCGTAGGCCAGGATCTGCTGCGTGCGCACGGCCAGCTCGGCCGAGAACTCGGTGGGGATCTGGAACGCCTCGTCGAACGCGCAGGTGAAGATCGACTGCGCGCCGCCGAACACGGCCGCCATCGTTTCCACGGCCACCCGCACCACGTTGTTGTACGGCTGCGGCGCCACCAGCGACGAGCCGCCGCACACCACGCCGAAGCGGAAGTGCTGCGCCTTCGGGTCCTTCACGCCGTAGCGCTCCTTCATGAAGCGTGCCCACAGCCGGCGGCCGGCGCGAAACTTGGCGATCTCATCGAAGAAATCCATGTGCACGTAGAAGAAGAACGACAGGCGCTTGGCGAATTTCTCGACGTCGCCGCCGCGGCTGCGCAGTTCTTCCACGTAGGCCAGGCCGTTGGCCAGGGTGTAGGCCATCTCCTCGGCCGCCGTGGCGCCCGCGTCGCGCACATGGGCGCCGGCGATGCTGATGGCGTTGAAGCGCGGCGACACGTCGTTCGAATACAGGATCGAGTCGGCGATCAGGCGCATCGAGGGGCGCACCGGGAAGATCCAGGTGCCGCGCGCCACGTACTCCTTCAGGATGTCGTTCTGGATGGTGCCGGTCAGCTTCGCGCGCGCAACGCCCTGCTTGTCGGCCACCGCCAGGTACATCGCGTAGATGATCGCGGCCGTGCCGTTGATGGTGAACGAGGTCGAGATCTTCGACAGGTCCAGGTCCTGGAACAGGATCTCGGCTTCGCTCAGGTTCGACAGCGAGACGCCGACCTTGCCGATCTCGGGCCGCGCCATCGGGTGCGTCGGGTCGTAGCCGCATTGCGTGGGCAGGTCCAGCGCCACCGACAGCCCGGTCTGGCCTTGCGCCAGCAGGAATTTGTAGCGTTCGTTGGATTCCTCGGCGGTGCCGAAACCCGAATACTGGCGGATGGTCCAGAGCCGTCCCTGGTAGCCGTCCGGGAAGATGCCGCGCGTGAACGGGTATTCGCCGGCGTTGCCGATGTTGCCCGGGTTGACGGCGCCCGCGTCGACGCTGGTGGGCACGGGAATGCCGCTGCGGCTGACCGGCGTCATCTCCGGTTCCGCCATAGCGGACGCTGCGCCCGGTGGTTTCTCGCTCACGTTCATGGTCAGCCTTTGGAAAGGAGTTTTTCGGAAGCGGCCCAGTGGTCGTCGTGCAACCAGGTCTGGACCAGATGTGTCTTTTCGACGGCGCGGTGCGAATCCCACGCCTCGTTCTTGCGGCAGGCCATGGCCTGCGCCTTGATGCCGCGCAGGACCTGCGGCGCGCAGGCCAGCAGCGGGCGCATGAAGGCGGCGATATCCTGCCCCTGTGCGCCGTCGGACACCACCACATCGGCCAGGCCCCAGGCCAGCGCCTGCTGCGCGTCCACCAGTTCGCAGCGGCTCATCATGCGCATCGCCCGGGCCGGACCGAGCAGGCGGAACAGGTCCGGTCCGCCGCCCCAGGCCGAGGTGATGGCCAGCTTGGCTTGTATGAAGCCGATCCGTGCCTTGGCGCCTTGCATGCGCATGTCGCAGGCCAGCGCCAGTTCGGCTCCGCCGCCGATCGCGTCACCGTTCAGGTAAGCCAGCACCGGCACCGGGCAGCGCCGGATGCTGTCGAGGGCGGCGCCGGCCTCTTCCATCATGGCCATGACGGCGGCCTCGTCGCGCACGCTCGCCAGCTCGACCAGGTCCCCGCCGGCCGCGAAATAACGGTCGCCGGCGCCGGTTACGACGATGCAGCGGACGTCGGGCCGGGCGCCGGCGGCGCTCACCGCCGCTGCGAGTTCGGCCAGCACCGGGCGGGCCAGGGCATTGTGTTTATGGGCGCGGTTGATGGTGAGCCAGACCGCGCCGGGATCGCGCTCCTGCACCAGGATGTCGGCGGGCGCGTCGTTCGAGTTTGTTGGTTTCATGCGCCGCATGGTAGATTTCAGAATATTCGTTGAAAAGAACAGGTGTTCCGTATTTCGAACATTTGCGGGAATTCAGCCCGTTGTCGCGCCTTCGCCGGCCCGTTGTTCAGCGGGCTGAACTTTTTCGGCACGGCCCAGCTGCGGGGAGACCCTCGATGAGCGGAGTCGCCGTCACGGCCGTCGAACGGGTGCTCGACATCCTCGAGACCTTTCAGCGCAGCCAGAAGCCCTTGTCGCTGACGGACCTGGCCGAGCTCGCGGGCATTCCCAAGAGCAGCTGCCATGCCATCGTGGCCACCTTGACGGCACGCGGCTACATGTATTCGCTCACACGGCCGCGCGCGCTCTACCCCACGCGCCGGCTCTACGACGTCGCGCGTGAGATCCACGAGCAGGACCCCTTCGTCGAGCGCGTCATGCCCCTGCTCGAGCGGCTGCGCGACGCGTCGCGCGAAACCATCATCCTGGGCAAGCGCCAGGGTGACGCGGTGATCTACCTGCAGGTGGTGGAAAGCCCGCATCCGATCCGTTACTCGGCCAAGCCGGGCGAGTTCAAGCCGCTGCATTCGAGCGCCATCGGCAAGGCGCTGATCGGCAGCCTGAAGGAGCCCGAACTGCGCGCGGTGCTCGCGGGCCGCGAGCTGAAGGCGGCGACACCGGCCACGCTGACCGATCACGACGCGCTGATCGAGGACATCCTGGAAAGCCGGCGCCGCGGCTACTTCGTCACACGGGGCGAGAACGTGCCGGACGTCTGGGCGGTTTCGGCTTTTCTCACGGTGAACACCGAGACGCTGGCGGTGGCGATCGCCGGGCCGCGGCATCGCATGGAGAACAGCGTCCCCGAATGCGCGCAGCTGTTGCTGGCCACCTGCAGTTTCATCTCGCGCCAGTGGTCGCGGACCTGAGGCCGGCCACGAAGACGCCGGCCGCATGCGTCAGCGGCGCAGCAGCCAGGTTGACCGGGCGCTCGCTCACGCGTTCAATTGCAACGCGGTCATGCATGCGCGTGAGTCGCCCAGGTAAGGCGCTTCCGGCCTCTGGGTCCACCAGTTCACGGCCATCGCGATGCGCAGATTCGACTCCTTGACCGGGCGCCACATGCGGCCAATGACGCCGTGGTAGAGGTGGCCGGGGAAGGTGGCGTACCGGTTTGCCTTCGGGCTGATGAAACGCATGTCCTTCGGCTGCTGCGGATGTGGCCCCGTGTCGGTGAGCACCTGATCGGTGACCACCAGCTCGCCGTAGGGTACCGAGGTGAGAAACAGCACGCTCGCCGTTTCAGGGTGCCTGATCTTGCGCGGGTCCTGTTCATCGAGGTCGTTGCGGTCGAAGTGGCACGGCAGCAGCCACTGCGGGGTCGCGTTCGTCAGCGTCACGCTGAACCACCACTCGACGCCGATCACGCCCGCAGACGGCTGCGCCAGCGGCCGCAGGCTGTTGACGATAGCCTCGAAGACGTTCTCCGGCCCGCGATCGAGCGGGTACCAGAAACTCGTCTGGTAGAAGCGAAACCCCTCCTGCAGCAGGCGCCGGAAATGGCTTTCCGGGAAGGCATACCGCAGCGCGTCGAACTCGCGGCGCGGCAAAGCCCGCTCGAACAGCCTGACGCCGGCCAGAGCGCCGTTCGTATCGGCCGCAGGCGCGGACGCCGCCGGCCGCTCCATGGTCCGCGTCCCGTTGCCATTTCGGAGTTCCCTTCTGGCTGGTGATGCGTGCGGCTTGGGAGGCGTCGCCCTGGCGCTTTCGGCAATCCGGAAGTGGTCGTAGGCGCTGTCGTCGTAGACGTAGTCGAGCGTCGGCACGAGCCGGACCTCGACGCCGCCCAGCTTGCGCTTGAATTCACTGATCTGTTGCCACGCATGGTCCGGCTGGTCGGGTGGCGCGACGCCCCACAGGTCGTACCACTCGCAGCCCGACGCCTTGGCCCTGCGCATGATTTCGAAATGAAGCAGCGTCGGCGCCATCACGCGCCGCTGCGCCAGGAGCGATCCGCCAAAGAGGTAGGTTGCGCGCCGGCCGAAGTTGACGACGAGCGCGGTGGCCAGCCGCCGCCCGCGGTGCTCGGCAAAGAACAGCGAGGCCTGGCCCCGCGGGACGAGCTCGGCGAGCATCGTGCGAAAGTACCCTGGCGCCGTCGGCTGCATACCTTTGCGAACAGCCGTGCGGCGCTGGATACGCATGAAGTCGATCAGGCCCCGATACGAGTTGTCCCGAACGACCGCAACGCCGTGCTTGCGCGCAACGCGAACGTTGTAGCGGCCCTTGGGCTTCATCTGCGCGAGGATCTCGTCTTCGCTGGGGCGCAGGTCGATGCACAGCGTATTGCGCGGCTCGCAGAAGCGGTGGTCTGGAAACGCCGGCGGCCGGAAGCCACGCACAAAGTCCGGCAGGCGCTGCCAGCGCGGCTCGATCCGCAGGTGGCTGACCGTCGCGTCCTCGGCCTTGCGATGGCGCTCGATGCTTTCGAGCACGGCGTCGAACACTTCGGCCGCGCTGTCCTCATCGGCGGGCAGCACCGGCCCTTCCTGCACGTAATAAAAGCAGTGCCCCGGCTCGTAGGTCCACTTGCCAACGAGCGCGCCGCCGACAATGGCGTCGCCGTCCTTCAGCGTGACGGCGAAGTGCTCGCATCCGCCACGCGCGCGAAACTGCGCCCACGCCGACGATTGCATGAATCCCGTGTCGGGCGTTGCCGCGAGAAAGCGGTCCCAGGCGGTCCAGCGTGCGACGTCGTCGTTGCCGCGCGCCGCGCTGTCCCTGCGAGGGGGAGCGATCGGCTTCGAAAGCGGTGGTGCAGCGCTCATGTCGACCCGATCTGCACGGCGGCACCGGCTTGTCCGACGGCGGCGCGGCCGGCGCCGGGCAGCACCGACAGGTGAGCCACGCCACGGCCGCCGAGCTCGTCGAGGTTGATCACGCGGTCGGCCGAGCGGATGGTCTCGGGCCGGTGCGCGACGATGACGCGCGTCACGCGCGTGGCGCGGATCGCCGCGTTGACCAGCTTTTCGTTGGTGACGTCGAGGTCGCTGGTCGCCTCGTCGAGCAGCAGCACACCGGGCTGGCGATACAGCGCGCGCGCAATCAGCACGCGCTGCTTCTGGCCGCCCGACAGCACGGTTCCCATGTCGCCGATCAGCGTGTGGTAGCCCATCGGCATGGCGGCAATCTCGTCGTGCAAGGCCGCCAGGCGTGCGCACTCTTCGATCCGGCGCTTGTCGGGCTGGTCGGCGAAGAAGCAGATGTTGTCGGCCACCGATCCGGCGAACAGCTGGTCGTCCTGCATGACCACGCCGATCATCGAGCGCCAGCGCGTCGCGCCCAGGCTCGCCAGCGACTGGCCGTCGACCAACAATTCGCCTTCGGTGGGCGTGAGCAGGCTTGCCAGGATCTTGAGCAGCGTCGTCTTGCCGCATCCGGATGCGCCGACGATCGCCACCGTCTCGCCGGGCTCGATCCTGAAGCTCAGGCGATCCAGGACCCAGGCGTCGTTTTCGCTATAGCGAAAGCGCAGGTTGCGCACCTCGATCGCCACCGGCCGTGCGGTCTCGTCGGCGTCGGCGTCGGCGGCGGGCCCGCGCGGCTCGGGCTTCGTGAGCGCGATGTCCGCCAGCCGCTCGGCGTGCAGCCGCAGCATCGTCAGTTCGACAGCGCGGTCGATCAGGTTGCTGACGCGGGTCAGGAACTGGTCCTTGTAGGCGATGAATGCGAGCAGCATGCCGATCGTCATCTGTTTCTCGAGCACCAGAATCGCGCCCAGCCATACCACCGCGATCGCGAGCATGCCGATCAGCAGGGCGTTGGCAGTACGAACAAGCAACTGGAGCTTTTGCGTCGTCAACTGGCGATTCGTCGCTTCGATGAGCAGGTTCATCCAGTGAACGCGCCGGCTTTCCTGCCCGTTGAACAGCTTGATCGTCTTGACCCCGCGCAGCGTCTCGAGCACATGGCTGTCGCGCCGCGCGCCCCAGACGATCGCCTCGGCCGAGGCCTGGCGCAAGGGCGTGTAGGACACCCAGCGCAGCAGGCCGTAGATGAGCGCGCCGGCGATAGCGACGAACGTCAGGGTCGGCGCGAACAGGAACATGATCACCAGCGTCACGATCACGAGCAGGCCGTCGAGGATCGCCTCGACGACGTCCGTGGTCAGTGCCTGCAGGATGGTGTCCTGCGAGCAGAAGCGCGACACCACGTCGCCGAAGTGACGCGCTTCGAAATACGACGACGGCAGGTTGATCATGTGGCTGAAGATGTTCGTTCGGCCCTGCACTTTCAGCGAGGCGCCAAGAACGATCACGATCCAGCCGCGCATGGCGGTAACCATCGTTCGCAGCAGCAGCACCATGCCGAAGCCGAGCGCCAGCACGAGCAGCAGATCGCGGTCGGCGCCGACCAGGGCATGGTCGACCACCCACTGCATGAACAACGGGCTCACGACCGCGAACACCTCGATCGCCAAGGCCAGGGCAAGCAACTGTCCGAGCGAGCGCCGCAGCCCGACGATGCGCCCCAGTATCGAGCGCAGGCGAATGCGCTCAGGCTCCTTTGCGGGCGCCAGTTCACCCACCGGTGTCAACTCGAGCGCGACGCCCGTGAAATGCCTGGACACCGCGGCCATCGGCACGCGGCGCACCCCGATCGCAGGGTCGTGAATCACGACCGCGTCGTTCATGACCTTGGCGAGCACGACGAAGTGGTGCAAATCCCAATGCAGGATGCACGGCGTGGTCAATTGACGCAGTTCGTCCAGTTCCAGGCGCAACGGGCGCGCAGCGAACCCGAGCCGTTCGGCCATGCCGACCAGGTTCTTCAGGCTGGTGCCCTTCAGCGACACCGACAGGTGGCGCCTGAGCCCGGTGATCTCGCAGGGCTGGCCGTGGTAGCCGACGATCATCGCCAGGCATGCGACGCCACATTCGGCAGCCTCGGTCTGCATGACCATCGGGAGCCGGGACCCCCAGCTGATCGCGAGTTTGTCGAGCAAATTCATGCGGGCTGTCTCCCGGTCACGGCATACAAGGGATCGAGCACCCACTGGAACAGGCGCCGCCGTTCCAGTGCCACGTCCGCTTCCAGCGTCATTCCCGGCTGCAGCGGAGTCGCCGCGCCATAGGCCGTGACGGTCTGGCTGGCCAGGCTCACCGTGATGCGATAGAGCGGCTCTGCCGCCGCGCCGGGCGCGACTCCAGTCACGCTCGTGAGCCCGGCCAACTGCGCCGGCAGTTCAGCGGGGCTCAACGCCGCCCGCGAGATCGCCGCAACCACGCCTTCGTAGTGGCCGAAGCGCTGGTACGGGAAGGCCTGGTATCGCAGCTGCACCCGCTGGCCGGTGCGCACGAAGCCGATGGCACGGCTCGGGGCATACAGGTGCGCCTCGAGTCGGCTGGTCGGCGGGACGATCGACAGCAGCGGTGTGCCGGCATCGGCCTTTGCGCCCGGTACGGCATGGATCGCGGTCACCGTGCCGTCGTGCGGTGCGACGACGACGATTTCGCGCCGCGCTTCGGCCTCCGCGCGGTCCTGCTCGAGCTGCGCGATGCCGCGCTCGAGGAGCGCTGTGCCCTGTCCCAGCTTCAGCGGCAGGTCGGCGCGCTCGGCTTCGAAATTCATGCGCTCGCGCACCAAGGCGAGCCGGCTGCGCTCGGCCGCGGCGAGCCGTGCGCGCTGTTCGAGCAGCTCGGACTCCACCTGCTGCAACCGCATATCGGATATGAAGCCCTCGGCGTAGTGCTTGCGGTGCAGCGCGACGGAGCGGGCGGCAATCGCGATCCGCTCGCGAAGCAGACCCATCTCACGCCCGATCTGTTCCTCTTCGGAGCGCAGGGCGGCCACGCGATTGGCCAGCGCGCGATCCTGCTGCGCGAGCAGGCGCTGTTGCTGGCTGCGCTCTTCGGTCATGCTGGCACGGCGCTCGCTGAGCCGCTGCATGATCAGTGCCTGCGTGGGCCCGAGGCGGGCGCTTTGCAGTTCGTCGGAAAGCGTCAACAGGCGATCGCCCTGGTGCACCTGGGCGCCCTCTTTGACGTCGAGATTTCCGACGATGCCTGGGCGTGGGGCCTGCACCCGGACGACGCCCTCCTGTGGCAGGAGCCAGCCATTGACGCGCGCGGTGCGCGTGAATTCGCCGAAGCAGATCAGGGCGACAATCGCCGCAGCGGCAGCCACACCGACGAGCGTGAACACCCGGAATGAAGCCCGCGGCGGCAGTATCGCGGTGCCGAGCCATTGCGTCTGCCGCGCCTCCAACACCTCCGAGCGGAACAGGCGCATGTCCGCGCCCGCGCTCTGGACGCCCGTGCGCGCCGCGACAGCCGGCACCCAACGGTTGTCCTGGTCGTCGGCCACACTCGAACCAGCGGGAGAATCTGCTTGGTCTGCCATCGCAGTCGACTTACTTGGTCATGAGACCTGTGGTTGATTTCGAAATTGACGTCCAGTCGAGGTTGTGGTGCGGGCCCCGTACCTGGCGGAATCCGCACCGTCTGGTAGCTGTCACCCGACTAGGGCAACATCGAGTCTGCCTTCGTGAGTAGGCTTGGTCAGCTGGGGATAACGGGGAAGTTGCCGCTGCCGGGCGGGTTTCCAGTCGAAGATCCGTTGACGTTATTCTCGGCGCCGTTATTGGGGAGGGAGCCGCCGGGAGCGCCCTGATTGAGATTCCCCAGGCCGTTGTTCTTCGTTGATTGTGAGTGGTCGCCCCCGTCGCCTGGGGCGCCGCCAGCGACCAGTTCCAGTTCTTCAATCCGCAAGGTACGCATGATCAAACTCCTTGGAATAAACAACGCGACAAAAGTAGCGCGGGCGGGTCGGGTACAGGTTCCTCCCTCCCCCAGCGCTCCAGCCGGTACCGTGTCGCACGCAGTACCGGAGCGGAAGTACATCGCGGCCAGCTTGTTCAGTAGTGTTAACGAATGTAAATGCCACGAGTACCGGGCCGGCACCAGGAGAAGCAAAAAAACGTGGTGGCCGGGTGGTGCGAGAGTGCGGCCGCCCCGAGATCGTCCGCGCATGTAACTCAGCTAGTGCCGAGTTTGCCGTTACACCGATTTCAACCTGTTTGAAATACGAAGCGGAACTCGACGCGCTGCCGCAACACGAGCGCGGCGGCTTGCGCCAGGGTTTCTGCCAGCATTCAGAAACCGGCGACCAGGCCGTCACGGCGTGAGTCGCTGGCGGCCACATAGCCTTCCACCCTCGGGTCGCCCGCGCGCCAGATGAACTGACCGGCGCCGAAGTCCTGGTAGTTGTCCTGGATCACTTCCACCCGGTGGCCGCGGTTGATCAGCTCCCGCAAGGTCGATTGGTCCATCTGCTGCTCGACATTGATCTCCAGCCCGGCGTTATAGCGCCAGCGCGGCGCGTCGCAGGCGGTTTGCGGGCTCTGCCTGTAGTCGAGC